>NZ_JAHREU010000006.1:26335-179731 GCF_020883145.1 Microcoleus sp. CAWBG27 | reverse complement strand
GTTCTATCGCTTTCGCCTGGTTTACTGAACCATGTAACTGTAGTTAATTAGATCGTGTCTTCTCTGTTTAATCATCATGAGTAAGTGTCAGTAACATTGTACCTCATCTTTCTGAGAAAGGCTATAGGACAAAAGCTAGATTATCAAACTTATCGTCTGGCATTTAGAGATATTGCTAGAAACACCGATTCTCGAACAATGATTATGACTATGTTGCCAAGAGAAGTTTTTTGCAATCATAAGTTGCCAACAGCGGTCATCAGATATAGCGAACAGTTACAACCTGATTGTCAAGCTGAACTATTTTTTATGTCAGTGATGAATAGCTATGTAATTGATTGTGCTTTTAGACAGCGAGTAACGACAAATCTTACCTTTTTCTTCATTTATCAAATGCCTGTCCCAAGATTAACATCAGGTGACAAATACTTCACCGACATCGTACAGCGCGCCGCCAAACTGATCTGCACCACCCCAGAATTTGACGAATTAGCCCGAGAAGTCGGCTTAAACTCCCACCGAGAAGGTGTTACCGATGAAACAAAACGCTATCAATTGCGAGCGGAATTAGACGGCATCATCGCCCACCTTTACGGATTAACCGAAGCCGAATTTGCGTATATTTTGACTACTTTTCCCATTGTGCCAGAAACCGTGAAAGATGCAGCATTAGCGGCCTATCGCACCTTTGCGGTATAACTGGGGAACCTCCTGAAATCATCCATTTCAAGACTTATGCACTCCAACCAAAGAAACCGGGTTTTTTACTGAATCTGTGGGTGAAAACCAAAGACTTTCGGAAAAAAACCCGGTTTCTGATTCCCCGACTAAGCCAGATTACCCACATTCAACTCGCCGAGGCGCTTCAAAATACTCAGCACGGTGTACAACTCGTTCCCTGGATTTAAAAGGCAAAACTTCCGAGAAAAAGCGTACTGCGGTGTTTCCCCCTTAACTAATTTGACAAATAGAAAATCTGCCCCATTCATTAACAATCCGTAAGTAGGTCGATCGCTCTTCAGATTAGCTAACATATAAGCTAGCAACTGCGGAATCCCTACTTCCAAAGAGAACGCGGCTTTCTTGGACTCGATAACTACTACCCAAAACTCCTGAAACAAGGCTAAAACATCCAACTGTCCCCTGACAATCATTCCTTCATCTTCGTCAATAATTTCTACAGACTTTTCTGAAGTAACGTGAAAAGGAGCAAGATAAAAATCAGCCAAGTCTAATAATGGAGACAATACTACCATTTTGACTGTATTTTCTAGAAGCGGGGGATATTCTAGCAAATTTGTGTAACTGGCTTGCACTCTGTCTAATCGCTGTTTCTCAGCTTCTGAGATTTCTGGCAAATTATCCTGCCACTCGCGAAAGAATTGGTCATCTCTGACTAATTTAATTCCAAATTTTGTTCTCAAGTCGTACATCGTGACATTTCGAGCTTGAATTGTTTGTACCATAAACTTAATTGATTTATCAAAATTCATTCTTAGTTTATAATAACAAAACTTACTAAATTTTCGTCGATCGCGAATTACGCACACATACCAAAGAAACCGGGTTGTTTGGGGTTTTTGGATTGTGTTACCAAGTTTTCTGGCAAAAACCCGGTTTCTGAGTCCCCGCACCGGACACGGCAGTGCCGTTTCCCTATAGATTTCCCCAAAATATTGTAACGAGTTGTAAAGTATAATGAAAACGAAGCGAACACAGAGGCCAAGTAGTATCAAATGCGAGTTGCGATCGCCGGAGCAGGCTTAGCAGGACTTTCCTGCGCTAAATATCTTACCGATGCGGGTCACACCCCCATCCTCCTAGAAAGTCGGGACGTACTCGGCGGTAAAGTAGCCGCCTGGAAAGATGCAGACGGCGACTGGTACGAAACCGGCCTCCACATCTTCTTCGGTGCATACCCAAATATGCTGAAACTCTTCAAAGAACTTGACATTGAAGACAGGCTGCAATGGAAAGAACACTCGATGATTTTCAATCAGCCGGAAACGCCCGGAACCTATTCTCGCTTTGATTTTCCCAATATTCCGGCTCCGTTGAATGGCCTTGTGGCTATCCTCAGAAACAACGATATGCTCACCTGGGCCGAAAAAATCAGTTTCGGCATTGGTTTGATTCCGGCGATACTTCAAGGCCAGAAATACGTCGAAGAAATGGACAAATACTCTTTTTCAGACTGGCTGAAAAAGCAAAATGTCCCCCCCAGAGTCGAAAAAGAAGTATTCATCGCCATGTCCAAGGCGCTCAACTTCATCGATCCCCACGAAATATCTGCAACCATTCTGCTGACAGCCCTCAACCGCTTCTTGCAAGAGACAAAAGGCTCGAAAATGGCCTTTTTAGACGGTTCCCCTACGGAGAGGTTGTGCCAGCCGATGGTAGACTACATAACTGAACGCGGTGGCGAAGTCCGGCTGAATGCACCCATCAGAGAGTTTTTGCTCAATGATGACAACACGGTGCGCGGTTTCCAGATTGGCGGCGTCAAGGGGGCACAGTCAGAAATTCTGACGGCCGATACTTACGTTTCGGCGATGCCGGTTGACCCGCTGAAGCTGATGATGCCAAAACCTTGGGGCGAAATGGCTTATTTCAAAAAGCTCGAAGGTTTGGAGGGAGTACCGGTGATTAATGTACACTTGTGGTTCGATCGCAAGCTGACAGATATCGACCATTTGCTGTTCTCGCGATCGCCCTTGCTGAGCGTCTACGCCGACATGAGCAACACCTGCCGCGAATATGCCAACCCAGACAAATCCATGCTGGAATTGGTACTCGCACCGGCAAAGGACTGGATAGGCAAATCCGACGAAGATATCGTCGCAGCCACAATGGTCGAGTTAGAAAAACTCTTTCCCGATCAAATCCCAGAACCCGCCAAGGTGCTCAAATATCACGTAGTCAAAACCCCACGTTCCGTCTACAAAGCCACCCCCGGACGCCAGGAATGCCGTCCCTCGCAAACAACTCCGATTAGCAATTTCTATCTAACGGGGGATTATACAATGCAGCGTTATCTTGCGAGTATGGAAGGTGCCGTGCTTTCTGGTAAGCTGACAGCGCAGGCTATTTCAACTGCCAATAAAAAATGAAAAATTAAGAATTTTTCATAAAGACTGGGGCTGACGCACGGGCGACCAGAAACCGGGTTTTTAGCCAAAATATTTGCTTAAAACCCTCAATCTCGGTTCAAAAACCCAGTTTCTTTGTTCAGATGCGTAAGTCCTCAAGACGTAAAAGAATCTCCTGTTGTCTCAACGGGGGAATGTCAGTTCTAATCTTTAAATTTCTTATTCTCGGATGCTGCAACTGTCAAAACTCCAGTGCATGAGAACTCTGGCCTCTTTGGATGAATCCTACGAACTGTGCCGCCAAGTCACAGCGAGTTATGCCAAAAATTTTTATTTAGGCACTCAACTCATGCCCGAAGCCAAGCGTCGGGCAATCTGGGCGATTTACGTCTGGTGCCGCCGCACCGACGAACTCGTAGACGGGCCTGGTTCTGAGGCTACGACCCCTGAAACGCTAAATTTGTGGGAAAAACGCCTAGAATCTGTGTTTGCGGGCCATCCCCACGATGATTATGACGTGGCTTTGGTGGATACGCTGTCTCGTTTCCCGATCGACATTCAGCCGTTTCGAGAGATGATTGCGGGCCAGCAAATGGACTTGTACCGCAGTCGCTACGAAACTTTTGAAGAGCTCAATCTTTACTGTTACCGAGTAGCCGGCACTGTCGGGCTGATGTCGATGTCTGTGATGGGCGTAGACGAATCCAACTCTGCTGCTAATTGGAATTGGCACTGGGGGAATAGAATTCCCAAAGAAGAAGCCGTCGCCCTCGGTATAGCCAAGCAGTTGACGAATATTCTGCGCGATGTGGGAGAAGATGCCCGTCGTGGCCGCATTTACATTCCCTTAGAAGACTTAGCGCTGTTTAACTACACTGAGGAAGACTTATTCAACGGTGTAATTGACAACCGCTGGCGGGAATTGATGCGCTTTCAAATTCAGCGAGCTCGCAAATTATACGCCAGCGCCGAACCGGGAATTAAAGTGCTGAGTCCCGATATCCGCTGGACAGTTTGGGCTGCGACAATGCTGTACAGTAAGATCTTAAATGCGATCGAGCGCAATCAGTACGATGTGTTTCAGAAGCGGGCCTACGTTACCAATTCTCAGAAACTGCTGTGTCTCCCCGCCGCTTGGTTGAAGTCAAAAGTGCTTTAGCAGCAGGCAATTTGGCTGGCGATTCGGCAAGGGGTAAGGGCTATTTGTCAAGTTACAAATTTTATGATGTCCAGCAAATTGCAAATGAGATTTGTAGGGACGCGGCACTGCCGTGTCCTTAACTGTTTTGTGTTAATCTAAATCAAATTGGTGGTGCAGTGGGTGAATTTTTCAATTGGGCGATCGTACTTTCGAGCAATTCCTTTTCCTGTTGTAGTTTGGCCTCTAAATTTTGAATTTGTTCGCGGCGGGCTTCAACTTCGATAAAGCGGCGAGACAACTCTTGACTTTGCAAGGTGAGAGATTGCCGCCACCCTTCCGCCTTCTGGGCTTCTTGTTGCAAAAAATCGGGAGTAAAGCCTGTTGTTAAATACTTCTGAACTAATTCTAGCACCCAGTTTGTAGCCGTTTGAATATGCAACAAAATCTTGCTATTTTCGCCAATATCTGCTAATACTAGCATCCCTTCATTTAAAACATTGCGATCGCAATCTGGCGGTAGCGTCAAGACAGCTTCTTGAAAAACCATAGCCCATGTCTCATCAGAATTTTGACAAGCCAGCAATTGCAGACTTATCTCATCTGAAATTTCCTTTTTTTGTATTTGGGCTAAATATAGCATAAGCTTAATTGGTAATTGGTAATTGTAATTGGTAATTCATAATTTGCCGTGTTAGAACAATTTGTTATCTTATTAAACCAAATTTGTAGGGGCGGGTTCACCAACAATTTACGGTAAAAATGAATAATTTCATAAACCCGCCCCCGCGCCACCCACAATACAAATCTACCATCATTTATTGCGAAATGTTCATGTAAATAATCGCGGGGCTGGGGCGGGTTTAGAAGATTGTTTGTGGATTTCATAGATGGTTGGTGAAGCCGCCCCTACGGGATTTTGGAATTGTTTTGATGAGGCTATTGAAACCAAATTTGTAGGGGCGGGTTCACCAACAACTTACGGTAAAAATGAATAATTTCACAAACCCGCCCCCGCCCGACAAACAATACAACTGTACCATAATTTATTGGTAAAATGTTCATGTAAATAATCGCAGGTATGGGGCGGGTTTATGAGATTGTTTGTGGATTTCATAGATGTTTGGTGAACCCGCCCTACGGGATTTTGGGATTGTTTTGATGAGGCTGCACAACAAATCAAAACAGAAAATATCTCTGCGCCATTGGCAAAACAGTTGCCGGTTCGCAAGTCAACAATTGTCCATCCGCCCTCACTTCATAGGTTTCCGGATCGACTTCCATATACGGCAAATAATCGTTGAGTTTCATATCTCTTTTACTAATCTGCCGTGTCCCGGAAACTGCTACAGTTGGCTTTTTTAAACCGAGCTGTGCTGCAATATCTCGATCGCGCGCCACCTGCGAAACAAACGTCAAACAAGTCGCCCCAATTGCCCCCCCAAAGCTGCCAAACATCGGCCGCATATGCACCGGCTGCGGCGTCGGAATGCTCGCATTAGCGTCCCCCATCTGCCCGTAGGCGATCGCACCACCCTTAATTACCAACTCCGGTTTCACCCCAAAAAACGCCGGCCGCCACAAACACAAATCCGCCAACTTACCCTCTTCCACCGAACCCACATACTGACTAATTCCGTGAGTAATCGCCGGATTAATTGTATATTTTGCAATATACCGCTTCGCCCGAAAATTATCATTTCCTCCCTCTATTCCCCCCCCTTGGTAAGGGGGCGTTAGGGGGGGTAAATTCCCCCCTTGGTAAGGGGGGGCTAGGGGGGGTAAATTCCCCCTTTGCACCTTCATCTTATGCGCCGTTTGCCAAGTCCGAATAATCACCTCTCCAACTCTTCCCATGGCCTGAGAATCAGAAGAAATCATACTAAAAGCACCCAAATCGTGCAAAATATCCTCAGCAGCAATAGTTTCCCTTCTAATTCTCGACTCAGCAAAAGCCACATCCTCAGGAATCCCCCGATCCAAATGGTGGCAAACCATCAACATATCTAAATGTTCTTCCAAAGTGTTGACAGTATAAGGGCGAGTCGGATTAGTAGACGAAGGCAAAACATTAGCTTGGCCGCACACTTTAATAATATCCGGTGCGTGTCCGCCGCCAGCACCTTCTGTGTGGTAAGTGTGAATAGCCCGATTTTTAAACGCAGCAATTGTAGCTTCCACAAATCCCGCTTCATTCAGAGTATCTGTGTGAATTGCCACCTGCACGTCGTACTCCTCAGCTACATTCAAACAATTGTCGATCGTTGCTGGCGTAGTTCCCCAATCTTCATGAAGCTTCAAACCCATTGCACCGGCCAAAACTTGCTCGACTAATCCTTGAGGTTGACTGCTATTTCCCTTACCTAAAAATCCCAGATTCACCGGGAAAGCATCGGCTGCTTGCAGCATTCTGTACATATGCCAAGGCCCCGGAGTGCAAGTTGTAGCGTTTGTACCCGTTGCTGGGCCAGTGCCGCCGCCGATCATGGTAGTGACTCCAGAGGCGATCGCCACTTCGATTTGTTGCGGGCAAATAAAATGAATGTGAGTATCAACTCCCCCCGCCGTCAGAATCATTCCCTCACCAGCAATTACTTCCGTTCCGGGCCCAATAATAATATCAACCCTATCTTGAATGTAAGGATTTCCGGCTTTCCCAATTTTTAAGATCTTGCCATCTTTAATCCCAATATCTGCCTTGACAATCCCCCACCAATCCAATATCAAAGCATTAGTAATTACCGTATCAACAGCACCGTCAGCATTAGAAATAGGCGACTGTCCCATGCCATCGCGAATCACTTTACCCCCGCCAAACTTAACTTCATCCCCGTAGGTTGTGAAATCTTGTTCAACCTCTATGAATAACTCAGTATCAGCTAACCGCACGCGATCGCCCGTTGTCGGCCCGAAGGTTTCCGCGTAAGCGCGGCGATCCATTCTGTAACTCATGCTTTCTCCTAATATAAATAATTTTTTAGTTGGCAGTTGAGGCTCGCTTAAATTATACTATGCCCAGAGTTACTCAATCTAAGTTAGCAAATATTTACAATATTTGTGCGATCGCCCCATTTGTCGATTTGTAAATTCATTCCAGCATTTTCTTGACTTCCCTTCTCAAAACCTCCACATCCACCGTCATATCCACGCTAATTAAACTCCAATCTTCCGAATCGTCGCTGTTATCAACCATACGGGAGTATTCTAATCCCAATATCTGGGAAATGTAATAGAAAAACGGCGGCGTGTACCCGCCATAAAAGCATTCCAATACTTTCGTTCCAGGCTGACACCACAACAAATTTGTAAAACCAGCGCCGTGAGGGCCAACAACCACCGCTGCTTCTGCAAACAGGCGAATTTGTTCATCCACAGTGCGCGAGATATCTTCCAAAATTTCAAAATCAAACTCTTTCAACACCTCTCGTACTTGTGCCTCATTTTTAACCTGGCGCCGCCCGCTTCTAGAAAGATACAATTTTCTGTAAGGCTTGACATTTTCCTTAATACAGAATTTATTCCGCAAAAGCTCTATATCGTAAGGACTGGGGAAATACCAATCTTGATTGTTTCCTAATACTAAACTTTCTGCATGATATGCTGTATCTCCAGCCCGAGAGTCGATTAGCGAGCTTTTAGGAATACCGAGTTTTGTCAGAAAATCTAATTCAAAATCTGTATAACGCAAAGGATAACAAATTTTGGCTTCTTGCCAAATTTCCTTACCTAAAGCCTCCTCAATCCTACAAAGTTTTGCCAGTACAAAAATTACATAATCGTAATAACTGCACCACAAATGCGACCAAGGAGCAACTACCAGCGGATACGTAATTTGGTGGGGTTTATAAGGCCATTCCAGAATACCCGCGCCGCTAATCCGAAAATCTAGGTCTAACAGCAATTTGTGATTTAGCAGCGTGTTTCCAGACGTACAAATAGTTAGAGCCTCTACTTGTTTATTCACGGAAATTTTCCACACATAATCCGGGTCAAAAGACACGGTTTTTTCTGTGGTAAAAAACCGAGAAGGTACTCCATTTACTGAAGTTAATGCAGGTATGTTGACAGGTTCGTGCTGCTGTTTGTAAACGATGCTGTTATCTAATAATTTGATGCTGGTACGCCGATCTAACGGGGTTCTCCAGATACGCCTCGACGTTGCAAGCAAACTCTGCTTCAACATCTGTTTGATCTGGTCAACTAATTTTGGATTCATCATGCGCTTTTGCTGTGTATGTTTGCGGTTTTGAATACCAATATCGATCGCAAACTGCCGATTTTAACTCGCTCAAAAGTCTGAGGTTTCACTAACAAAAGAAAGGCATTTATACACTTATGCAGAGAATTTTTTTGACATTGCTTTGTCACTCTCCAGGGGTAGTGCTGTTCAACAGTTGACAGTTGGCAGTTGACAGTTGACCGAAGGAGAGCGACCTCTACCTAGAAGGAAGAGAATTGGAGTAATGAATAGTCTGATTTTAATTTCTCCCGATCGGGGAGAGGCTTTCAACCAATTCTTTCTGGTAAGTGATACCATTTTGATTTTAGCTTTTCCATAGGATGACCGAGCGCGATCCTGGTTGGGATTGCGAGGTTAAAGTTGCATTATTTTAACTGGGATGAGTTTTAAGTTAACAAATTCCCAATTCAACATTCAACACTTGCAAACGATTTTCTGCTTTCATACTTAACCTTCCAGATGACCGTTCACTTTTCCATTAAAGCCGTAGACTTGACGGCTACCCACAAACGGTACTAATTGAATTTCTCTTTCATCTCCCGGCTCAAATCTCACTGCTGTACCTGCGGGGATATCCAACCGCATTCCTTTTGCTTGTTCTCGTTCAAATTCTAAGGCTTCGTTCGCTTCGTAAAAGTGATAGTGAGAACCAACTTGAATGGGCCTGTCACCCGTATTTGCAACCAGCAACCGCACTGTTGGGCGATCGGCATTTAGCTCAATTTCACCGTCTGAAACAATCATTTCTCCCGGAATCATATCTGTCTCCTGCGAGTCTGTGGGTTTAAATATTATTTAACGAATTGGATCGTGCACTGTCACCAACTTAGTTCCGTCGGGAAAAGTCGCCTCAACTTGCACCTCATGCACCATTTCCGGTATGCCTTCCATCACATCTTCCCGCGTCAGGAGAGTTGTACCGTAACTCATTAAATCGGCGACGGTGAGACCATCTCTTGCTCCTTCTAAGATCGCTGCGGAAATGTAGGCTAGGGCTTCTGGATAGTTTAATTTTAAACCTCTTTGTTTGCGACGCTCTGCTAGCAGGGCGGCGGTGAAAATCAGCAGTTTGTCTTTTTCTTGGGGGGTGAGTTGCATTTTTATTCTTTTAAGTGCGATCGCATTATTTATTCAAGTTCAACTATCAGCGGTGGCAAATCATCGGTAATTACATCCCATGACTCAAGATAGTGTTAACATCTGGTTTGTGTCAAGGTGATTTATCCTTTTGTTTTTGGACTTTAGCAAAGAACCGAAAACGACTTTTTGCCGATCGCATATTTCTGACTTAAATCGGCTATATTTGTCATGACGAATGTCAATCGCAAGAATTTGTCTGTCGGGTGCTGGGGGCGGGTATTGCATTTGATGTGTTGCAGCGGAAACAGAAAGTAGGTAAAACTAAAAGAGAATGCTATTTTATCCAAACTCTGGGCAAACAGCAAGGGCGTCCTGAAAAAGACAAGCGCAGCAATTGCCAAATGGCGACAAACCAGTCTCTGGCGGCAGCGGTGGACGAACCGCGATATCGGCACAGCAAACCGTTGGGAATGCGAGTAACGCCGGCAGCAGAATTAACGGCTACAGATCCGGAATAAATTGTATCTTCGCACCGCAAAGCTCGCACTTTTTCCAGCATCTGGGCTGTGACTGGTTCGCCGATCCAAGCGAGGGTAGCAACTACGGGTTTTCCTGCTAAGCCGTGAGCGCTTTCGAGCATTTCGCCCCCACCTTTGAGCCATTGTCTGTCAATCCACAGAGGGCTGTTTTTTTGCCAGATTTCGGTGTGCGATCGCCATTCTCCAGACAAGAACTTTTCGCCCCTAGCACTGCGTCCGAACCGCGTAATTTCCCAGAGCAAAATACTCGATTGCGGTGCTAATTCTACCCGTAAATCTTGTCGGTAAATTGCGCCGTCAAAAACGATGGTTTCCTGGGGAAGCCATTCCAAATGAGCGCCAGTATCTAGTTGAATGTCAATATCTTGTTGCGCTAACTGTCCGCTGCTGCGATAAATTTTACCAGCCGCAGCGGTGGTGATTAAGGCTTTGGCGTTTTCTTGGAGGTGGAAATTGAGCGAAAGGCGATCGCCCCCGACAACTCCCCCAGCCGTGTGCAAAATTACGCTGTGACAAACCTCTTTCCCTTCAGGATAAAACGGACGCTGCACCTTGAGGGGCGCTTGCATTTGATTGTGAATAATTTGAGTGGCGCCGGAGCGGTTTGCGTAGGCTAAATTGAGGCAGCCGTGCCAACCATTTTGAATTTTATTTGTAGTTTTTTTAGTCGAATTTAGAAGCACAGATTTTTCTAATTGAAATTAAAATTGAAACTTATTTGGTCAAGATTTGTGAGACTTGTTTTCTTTATTTAAAATTATTTTTTGCCAATATCACATAGTCGTCAAGTTTATAATTTAAGTCATAATGTAACTTAAAATGCTGGCGAAAAAGCGGACTGATAAATTGCTGGAGAGGTAAACTTTCTCTAGCAAATTTTGCAAAGTTAGGAAGGGATTTCCTGCTATCAGTTGCACTTAAATATTTATACCAAACTAAGTTCAACCCCAGATCGTCAACAAATTGTTTTACTACGCTTAACTCCTGTCCGTCATCATCAATTTGACGAATATTGTAAGGTTTAATCAACTTTTTTTCTTGAATAATTAGCAAAACATAACCAGAATCTGTCAGGCAGTTCGTAAATATATCCTTATAAATTCGATGGGATTTTTCTCTTCTATCCTCATCGTTAAAAAAACAGTGAGAAATTACAATAAAATCAAAAAAGTTTTGAGGAATTTTTCTAGATTGACTTTCACCATCAAAGATACTAGAAGTGTCAAACCGAAAGTAAGCATTGATCGCGTGGGGTTCCATATATTGCCGCCAAAATTGGAGTCCGCGATATTGAAAAGCTTTTTGCTGTTCCAAAGAGTAATAGGATATGTGCATTGGCGGTATTAAACAAAAGTCGTTAATAGTTTGCAGGAACAAACCTAATCCGTAGGCAACTGTCCCCGGCCCTGCGGCAATATCAAGGATATTGACTTTAGTTGGTAATAATCCTGCTTTGTAAATGAGAAACCAAGCTAGATATGCACAATAGACGTTATCTAGGAAATACCTCATTAAATAGATGTGAGGACTTAGCTCAAAACTGTATTGAGGATCTTGTCCTTCTTTGAGTTTTTGTATATCGTCAATAGCTTGTTGAAGTAAAGAATCAAAATTTGTTTTTTTCCGACTCAAATTATTCAGCTCATTTTTGATGAAACCAGCCAAATGTTGTTCAAACTTATCAAATACTTTTTCATAAATCCCTGTGCATTGAATCATGCTGGCATCGCATTCTTTAAGCTTGAAACTTTGTGAAATAACTTCAATAAATTGTGTATCCGGAGTCAATAAGCTTAAGTCATCAATATCTCCGGGAAAGGCATCAATTTTTCCGAACCCCAGTTCCATTTCTAACTCTGCTAAACGCCGATCGCCTTCTTGGAGGCGGTTATTTTTTTGTTGCAGTAATTTTTCAAGCTGTAGCCATTCTTTATATAGTTTCTCCTGCCACGATAATTTTGCCCCTGAATTTTGTATTTCTTTTAACAGTTTTTGGGCAAGTCGATTATTTTGACTCTTAACGGCTTGGTTAAACTTTTGAGAACGCCACCAGTTAGCTACCAAATTATTCATAGCCAAATCCCTCTTTGCCTTCCATGATTTCAACATCCGGGAGCATCGCCTTGAGTTTATTTTTAAACTTGCGATAACTCTGCTGTTCGCTATTGTACCACCAAGCGTACTTTTGTTTAAGAGCTAATGCTTCTGAGCGCGTTGACGCAATTAGCGATCGCTCGTTGCTGGCATGAAAATCTTGAATCACTACCCGATCGACAACTTCTAGCTTGCTAATAAAATTACCTTCATCTTCTGGTAGGGTAGGTAGTAGTGGGGTCACAGTTATAGAAAATCTGACTTCGCAATTTTCTTGATAAGGAAAGCTGTATTTCAGTTTGGCAATAGCTTTAAGTCTTGCAGTAATACTCGGCGATTTTGGTTCAAAATCTTTCCGCACTTTTTCGCTACCAGTTGGAATGCTCATGTTGATTCGCAATCGCTGGAATTGCTGTAAAATATCGATATCTCTAGTTATCATAGGACTGCGAGTTTGGATAACCAGCGTCGGCTGATAGGGAACCATGACTTCTAACAAATGCCGAGTTAGTTGTTCTTTCGATTCAATTGGCTGATACGGATCTGTGACACTACTCATGTAAATTGTCGGTGGGCGATCGGGGTTTTTCTTGTGCCAACGTTCTAACTCTTTCTTAATAATTGCCACTGCATTTTGCTTGATAATTACCCAATTTCCCCAATCATCTCGCATCTGTGAATTCGGGCTGAAAGCAGCAGCATAACAATAGCTGCATCCGTACTGACAGCCCCGATAAGGATTTAGCGTGAAATCGTAAGCACTGATAAATCCAGTAGCTTTGTTAAGCACTGATTGTGCATTTTGTGCATACACTTTGGCATTCCCGAAGTTTTCCCTGAGTGCGAAAGTGTGTTTTTTGCCGACGGAATATCCCTCATACTGAGACTTTACCATGATTACACGTGCTCCACGATTAAAAGAGAAAATGTTTAGGGATGAGAAATGCGATGGTGTTTCGATTTTACTATTTTATAGTACCGAAGTAAAAAAAGTTGCCAAAACAGTGGGGAATTACTCAATTTTATAATAAGTTTTTTGAAGAAACAACTAGCTAACTTTATAAACTGTATTTTAAGGTCGATCGCCAATGTGATGCAAGCTTATGGATTTACTGACAGCGACGATATTTTCGCAAAATTGCTGAAATCCCACCTAGAACTGGCAAAAAAAACCGGAAGAACCCGTAGTTAGAGCTTGTATCCTTAACTAAGTAAGTGAAAATACTGTAGCTTTTTTTATGATTTTTGTAAAGTTGCGTATAATCACATAAATTGTTGATACAGATCACAAACACTTTTGTCTAAGAACAGAGATAATTAAGGCGTTATGGGGTAAATCGCGTCGGCTGGCAGCTCAAATAGCAATTGATCTGGCAAATTCAATAGAAAGATTAGTTTGACATTTTGTACTCAACTAACTGTCAGCCTAGAAAACGAAAAAGTTAAAAATCCGAAAAATTATCGTATCTCCCTATCGTTTTTTTAGGGAGTAGAATACGAAGTATTATAATTTTTCAACAAATCTACTGATTAACTGAGAAATACAGGTTTATGCTGTTTCTCGATATTGCAAAAAATTGTGCAGGATGTCAACTACTCCTGATTTGTTTGGGAGGAACTTTCGATGTTATTATTGACCGACACTCAGCCCCAAGATAGCAAAGTAGAGCCAGCAAACTCTGCTCAGAAAAAATTGTTACACCATAGATTTATTAATTTAAACTGGCTAAGGGAACGATTCAACCATTTGCGGATCGGCCAAAAAATCAGCTATGGCTATGCTTTGGCTATCGGCATAGCGATTTTGGGAACGGGTGCGGGCCTGAAAGTGGGAGACTACTTTCGCAAGCAAGCTTTAATTCAGGTAAATGTTGCTCAACAACAACAGCAACTGTTGCAAAATTTGCAAAATAGCATATTTGAAGCCCGATCGCACGCAGCGAGATTCCCGGCAGTTTTGGGAAACACGGTGTGGCTGCAATACGAACACGATCGGTTTGTCCAGCAAATCAATCAGGCGAAAATCCTGATTGCGGAAATACAATTTTTTGCGCTCAAAAATCCCGACTGGCTAGCAAGACAAGAGAAAGATTTGCAGTCAATATTGCCAAGGTATGCGATGGTGATCGATTATTACGATCGGCTAACTAAACTGCAATTAAAAGAAGCCGAAGTGTGGCATTTGGAAGCTAACCGCATCGAGTCGGCACAGCTACAATTGTTGAGAAATCGCAGCGGCGAAGAGGCGATCGTACTAGATACACTTTCCGACCATTTAACCCAATTAATTGCTACCGTAGAAATTCAAAAACTGCAAGGGGTAGAAGCATTAGAAGAAGCTGAAAGTTTGCGAAACCGAATTATTCTCGGGAGTATGCTAATTTCCGGACTCCTCGCCGTGTTACTGGCGGACAAAACGAGCCGCGCCATTGCCCAACCCCTCGAAAGCGTGACTAACGTAGCCCAGCAAGTAGCCCGCGAATCTAATTTTAACCTGCAAGTACCAGTCACAACTGAAGACGAAATCGGAGTTTTAGCGGCTTCTTTCAATGAATTGATTCAGCGAGTTAGCGATTATACACAAGAACTAAAAGAAACTCAATCCCAATTAATTCAGACTGAAAAAATGTCGTCTCTCGGTCAAATGGTGGCAGGGATCGCCCACGAAATCAACAATCCCGTCAACTTCATCGGTGGTAACATTGACCATGCTAATAGATACATCCAAGATTTGGCAGACTTGGTAACTCTCTATCAAGCATACTATCCCAACCCACCGGATGAAATTAAAGACTGCATCGAAGACATTGAATTGGACTTTCTCAGCAAAGATTTGCCAAAAACGCTTGCTTCGATGAAAATGGGAGCCGATCGCATTCGCGAAATTGTCGTATCCATGCGTAACTTTTCCCGTTTAGACGACGGTTACATGAAACCTGCGGACATTCACGAAGGAATAGACAGCACCCTGATAATTCTCAATCACCGACTCAAACAAGGTATCGAAGTTATTAAAGAATACGCTAATTTGCCTCCGGTTGAGTGCTATGGAGCGCAACTGAATCAAGTATTTATGAACGTACTCGGCAATGCAATTGATGCGCTGGAGGAGCTAAAAAAGGCAGACAGAGCGTTTTCACCAACGATTTGGATCTGCACGGAAGTTACGGCAGATAATGCTATCACTGTCAAGATTCGGGATAATGGGCCGGGAATTACCGCAGCCACTGCCCAACAGATATTTGACCCGTTTTTTACTACAAAGTCGATCGGCAAAGGCACTGGATTGGGATTGGCTATTTCCTATCAAATCGTTGCCAAGCATCAAGGCAAAATTGAGATGAATTCTCAAATTGGAGATGGTACGGAATTTGTGATTACTTTGCCAGTTGCAGCCTAATATTGCACGTGGCGCCGTCGTGTTTGTTTGCTCCCGAAGGCTCGATCGCGGGGACAGCACTCGTTCGCTCCGGAGGGTTCGATCGCGCTTTCTCAACTTAAATTTAATGGGGGTGGAGGGACTTGAACCCACACGACCGTTTCGGGTCAACGGATTTTAAGTCCGTAGCGTCTACCATTCCGCCACACCCCCTTTCGTGAAGCTGCTGCTGTGGTTTTGACCCACTGACAACAACAGCCTTTTATTCTACACGCAAAACCCTAAATAGCGCAACCCCTAATTGAAAAATTCTCAAAAGTCGCGCTGTATCTCCCCAAGCGGTACAATAGTTAACCAGCT
Source organism: Microcoleus sp. CAWBG27 (assembly GCF_020883145.1). Lineage (NCBI taxonomy): Bacteria > Bacillati > Cyanobacteriota > Cyanophyceae > Oscillatoriales > Microcoleaceae > Microcoleus > Microcoleus sp. CAWBG27. The sequence continues at coordinate 163,812 of NZ_JAHREU010000006.1, read as the reverse complement.
AGCTGAGCGTGTCAACCGACTTACCCTGTTATTATTCCCTTAAAGCAAATCTATGTATATTACCTTGCTGCTTTACGCCGTCTTGGGAGGAGCTTACCTCCTGGTAGTACCCGCGGGCACCTACGCTTACCTGAACAGTCGCTGGTACGTGGCCTCCTCTTTTGAGCGTGGCTTCATGTACTTCTTGATGTTCTTCTTTTTCCCTGGTATGTTTCTCCTCGCTCCTTTTTTGAATTTTCGCCCCAAACGGCGGCAGATAGAAGCCTAAATGCGACGTATTGACGTAATTGGAATCAGTCTAGGCTTTTTTGTAGCAGGTGGGTTGGCCTACTTGGTGCTACAATTCGCCGGACTCGACAGCATGAATGCTGGGATTTGGAGTCAGTTATTTTTGATAGCTGGCTTGATTGGCTGGCTGGTGACTTATTTGTTTCGAGCGCTTACTCAAAAGATGACTTACAGTCAGCAACTGCAAGAGTACAAAGAGGCTGTTTTGCAGAAGCGCCTCGATGAACTCACTCCTGAAGAGTTAGCCAAACTTCAAGCCGAAATTGAGCAGGAAAAAGATAGTTAGTCTGTGGTTAGTTGTCAGTTGTCAGTTGTCATACCAATTTTTTATAAGGCTGCTCCCAAATTCGGATCCCCCCTAACCCCCCTTGATAAGGGGGGGACAAGATTCCTATCAAAGTCCCCGCAACGATTCGGGGGATGCGAGGGGGATCGAGATATGTGCAACTTCATATTAAATTGGTATCAGTGGTTAGTGATTAGTTGTTAGTTGTTAGTTGTTAGTTGTCATATCATGTCCGGTCGAGCGACCTCGATTTTTGTAGGGGCCCGTGAGCCAACAATACCAGCCAATAATTGACAATCTCAAAAACCTGCCCCGACCGGGATATTATGGTTAATCAATCGGACATGATATTAGTTGTTATTAGCTAATACCAACTGCCAACAACCAACTGCCAAGAATCAACTGCGAAGAATCAACTGCGAAGAATCAACTGCGAAGAATCAACTGCCAACAACCAACTACCAAGAATCAACTGCGAAGAATCAACTGCGAAGAATCAACTGCCAACAACCAACTGCCAACAACCAACTGCCAACTGCCTAATGACTATTTCTCATTGTTTTGAAACGTTGCGAAAAAGCAACCAGTGTGGATTAATTCCTTTTATTACTGCTGGCGATCCAGATTTGGAGACAACGGCTAAAGCGCTACAAGTTTTGGATGATAACGGTGCAGATGCGATCGAGCTTGGCGTACCTTATTCCGATCCCCTAGCTGACGGGCCGGTGATTCAAGCTGCTGCTACGAGGGCGCTACAGCGGGGGACGCGGTTAGATTCGGTGCTGGAAATGGTAGCGAGAGTTAGTCCGAATTTGCGATCGCCCATCATTCTCTTCGCATACTACAACCCGATTTTGTACCGAGGTATCGAAACCTTCTTGCAGGAAATCAAAAGTGCTGGAGTTCAGGGATTGCTTGTACCAGACTTGCCCTTAGAAGAAGCTGACAGCCTCATCCAACCTGCCAACAAATTAGGGATTGAACTCACCTTATTAGTTGCTCCCACAAGTCCCAAAAGTCGGATAGAAGCGATCGCTCGCGCGTCTCAAGGATTTATTTACTTAGTCAGCGTGATGGGGGTGACAGGAGTGCGGGAAGGCTTAGATACGCGAGCAAAAGAGTTGCTGCAAGAAATCCGCAGCATCACCGACAAACCCATCGGCGTCGGCTTTGGTATCTCGAAACCCGAACACGCCCGTCAAGTCAAAGAATGGGGTGCAGATGCTGCGATTGTTGGTAGTGCTTTTGTCAAACGCTTGGCCCAAGGAACTCCAGAAGAGGGTTTAGAGGCGATCGGCGAATTCTGCAAGAGTCTAAAAACAGCTATTCAAAATGATTAGTAACTGTGCAGATACTTTCCGCCATTAGACAGATGTGGGCGATCGGCACGTGCGGCGACAATTGCCATTAAAGACCTTGTTGTACTTGAGATCGTACACCCATTTCCTTCTGGTTCCTGACCGGAAGGTTTTTTTAGCTCCCAAAGCGCAAAACAGTTCAACTACAGTAGTCCTGTCCCGATCGCCGCTATATGTATACATGACTCGCAAGCGGTGATAGCACTCTTCAACAGTTGACCTGGGACAGTTGACCTGGGACAGTTTGAGAGCGACCTCTACCCTTAAGTCAGAGGATTGGAGTAATGAATAGTCTGATTTTAATTTCTCCCTCAAAGAGAGAGGCTTTCAACCAATTCTTTCTAGTAAAAAAGGCTTTTTACTATCATTTAGCTACTCTCATTCCTACTCTCGCGACTATAACAAAAGCTTTTGTTATAGCTTCTAGTATGACTTAAGGAATGTAACTTCAGATAGATGAAAAACTTCTGTTTGTCTTCGTATATTTAAACAAGTGTTTGAGTGCTTAATGTTTGTAATGGTAGCCACCTATAGAACCACCAGGCATTTAAACATATTCCCAAAAATAAGTCACCATAGAAAGGAGCATTTTTATGAACAGACTAACTGCATTTCTGAAAAAAATTCGAGCTGTACAAATTTTAACAGTGTTTCTCGCCGGCATTTTAGTATTTGTGAGCACTGCCTGCAAGGGATCTGATGTCATAGCCGGAAAAACTGCCGACCAAATTAGAAAAGAAGTGCCTTCAGAGGCTGTAACTTCCGTATACAAAGGCGGTCAGAATCAATACAGCGATGACGATCCCAGAAACCCAAGGGTTGTAGGAGTAGAAGCAAAAGCTAAACTTCTTAAGGATGAAGCCCAGCGCCGCATCGAAACCAAATCTAGTAGCAATGTGGGCGAAAATGTGCGGCGGGTAGCAGATGATGCGCCGAACAAACTCGACCAAATCGGCGAGAAGATGAATGACAATGTTCGCACCGCTCAGCAGAAAGCTGATGAGTTTGGTGACAAAACAAAACAAGGCTTTGCTAATCTTAAGGAAAATACTCGCGAAGGCTTGAAGGGAGCAAAAGGGATTGTTAAAGAAGCCACCGAGGGAGCAAAAGAAAGAGCTGCTGAGGGTACTGAGTCGCTGAGATATAATGTCAGCGAAGGCAAAGAAAATGTCAAAGATGCAGCGCGAAATGTAAAATACAACGCTGAAGATGCCTCGGACAAGGTTCGCGCAAAAGTAAATCGAGATATTGACAGAACTCAACGAGCTGCTGAAAGAGCGGTAGACGCGATCGAGTAATTTGAAATAAAGCTGTTTCCGTATATCAAAGCAGCAGTCAGACAGGGGCTAAAACTCCTGTCTGACTTCACATATGCGTAAAGAATGACCATAATAATACCATTTAGAAAAAATGTTGCTACAATAAAATTGTTGGGTTTGTTTCGTTGACCCAATGTGTAATATCGTTTCCGGTTGCATCAGAATGATTTAACCGCGAAGGCGCAAAGGACGCAAAGGAAGAGAAGAGAGAGATTAATACAGGACGATGAAGGGCGGATTTGATATAAGGTGCGTCGCTATTAGATTTTCACTCTTTTTTAGAGATTGTCGATGGATCCACACCTTACATATACTGTTGACTGTTAACTGTTAACTAATAACTAATAACTAATAACTAATAACAATTGACAACTGACAACTGTCAATTGTCAACTGTCAACTGACTAATTACCATTCATCGTTTCGCTTGTTGCTGTGGGTTTCCCAATCGTCGCCTGGGTGCTGATACAAGGGTTCGGGTTCCAATTCTGCTGACATTTCTAATTCTGGTTCCGATTCTTCTTGCTGGTAGATGTTTAGAGGTTCGACAACGCGGGCGATCGCGTCTTTGACAAAAGCTTTGACAAATTCGTCTTTCCGATTTAACTGAAACTGCCTTTGCACGACTTCGGCGATGCCGCCGTCACCCCAATCTTGGTCGTGTCGGAAATATTCAATAAAACTTTTCCCGGCAATTCTGGTTAAATAAGCGGCGCTGACTGCTTGAATTGCTTTGCCAAGTACAAATCCGGCTACACTTAACTGCAACGCCCTTGAGACTACTTGAATTACGCCTTCAACTATTCCTAAGCTGGCTAGGGTTTTGGCGAGAGATAAAGCTAATTCTTTGGCGCGATCGATATTTAATTCGCAGCCGTAAATCTTGGCAATTTCTACTACCATTTGAGCGTTAACTGCTGCTGTCGCTAACAAATCTACAACTGGCAAAGGCGTAACGGCAATTACTCCGGCTCCGATCCACTGAAAGCGCTCTACTACTTTATCAGCAGCGCGCCGTCTTTGAGCGTCAATTAACTTGCGTGCTTGGTCTCCCAAATGCTGAGATTGTAGCAAAATGTTGTCCGCAATTAAGTCTTCGCCTTCGGCTCGCAAAATTGCTGCGATTCGCCGAATTAATGGCATCATATCGGGGTCTGGCTGAAATATTGTCCCGCTTTCTAGTACAACTTTTTGCGGGTTGGCGCTAATGGCAACTACATCCATTGCTGATACTAAACCTTTAACTCGCTGTCGCAGTCGATCGAGAATTTCGTCTCTGTCGTTGTCGGGATAAAGGTCTACTTTATTAAAAACCACGATCGACCTTTTGCCAATTTGGGCCAAAGTCCGCAGCGGTTCATACTCAGATTTGCGTAAATCGCCGTCCAACACAAATAAGATCAAATCAGCCCGGGCCGCCAACTGCCGCGCCAATTCCTCTCTGTAAGTCCCCGCTACTCCCGCTTCCAAGATGCCTGGGGTATCAGTAATTGCTAATTCTCGATCGACTCCTTTCAATTTCAGAGTATAAGTTTCTCCAACTTCGGTAGTTCCCATTGGCGCCCCCACCTGTCCGGCCATCCGCCCCACCAGGGCATTTACAGCCGAAGTTTTGCCCGCAGAACCGGTACCAAAAACAACGATCCGAACATTGCCGCGGGCCATGCTAGCTTCTATTTCGCGGGCTCTCAACAGCAAAGCTTGCCGTGCTACTTCGTCTTGAATGCGATCGACTTGCTGTCTGATTGCTTTGAGATTTTCCGAAGCAGCTTCGCTTTTGACAACAGGAATCTTCGGATCGATCGCCCGTTTTCCCTTAACTTTTCCCGGACGTTGCAGCAGCCTCAAATAATAAAACAGCGCAAAAATTAGCGTTGCTAAAAGTACAAGGATCAGGAAAATTAGCAAATTAGCCAGTAGCGGAGAAGCAGACAACGCAACTTGACTGTAAAGCCCAGTTAAGGAACTCACCAGCCCAATAATCAACCCCAGGGTGAGGCAGAAAGCGGCAATTAATGTTAGCAGGCGCGGCAAAGGCATGGGGCAGGGGCAAGTAAAAGGGTTATGTTTTGATTTTTACATTTTCATCAGAACTCGGAACTGTTGAAGCGCCCGATCGTACTGCTGCGCGCGTAAATTCCGATTCGGCTTGTCCTTCGGGTTCGATGCAGTGTGGGTTTGAGTGCCAGCGGATGCAACTAAAACATGGCGATCGCGCCCGAGGCTGCAATTGTAGCTTAGCAGACAATTTATTGTTCCACTCACCCGCCCGAACGCCTTTGTCGGTTTACTGATACCTACCTACCTATTTATTCGATCGCGAGTTGAACTATATAGTTTTTTAAACAAATATATCTTAAGTACCTAGAAACACGGTTTCTTCACGTCATACCAGTTGCCAAAAAGAATGCAACTGATTTGCCAGTTTTCCAAATCCTTACGGAATCAGTCATTCCCAATTTTTCAATCTAATAAGTGCATCCTAAAATATCCGATAACGGAAACGATAAACTAAGTTGCTCGTGCAGGATAAGAACGAGCGTCCTAATAAAAAAAAAATAGTATGATGAGTGAAAATACCCAATTCAAAACTATTTTCGGTAATCTTGAAAAACAGGCTTTGCTATAATTCAAAGTTGAGCAACCACTGTACGGAGCGAAATTTATGGGACTCTTTGACCAAATTTTGAGCGCGATCGACAATCCCAACCAACAAGCAAGTCCCAATCAGTTGGGCAACATTCTGGGTGCGGTAGAGCAGTTGAGCGGCAACCACGGCGTCGATGCGGGTACGACTCAGCTAGCGATGTCGGTTTTGGGTGGATACGTGCGATCGGCATTGCAAGACGTGCGATCGCAATCTGGAGACGCACAAGCTCAAGAAGTTGTCAACCAATTTAGCGGCACAAACCCCAATGCACAAGCGGTACAGAGTTTGTTTGGAGGCGGCCAACTGACGCAAATAGTGACCGATATCGCCCAAAGAACCGGCTTGAATAACGAGACAGTGCAAGGGATGATCCCTGTTTTACTGCCCTTGGTACTCAATTTGCTGCAAAGCGGCGGCAACGCCCAAAATCCAACCCAGGGCGCAAATCCCGTTTTGAATGCGTTTTTAGATGGAGATGGAGACGGCGACGTAGATATTACTGACGCCATGTCGATGGCTAGCCGCTTTTTGAATCAGGGCTAATTGCCTGAAAATTCTGGGAGAGAAATTGAGGTTTGTAGTGAGGACTTCAGTCCTCATCAAAATCTAATTATGCAGGTGCGCGGCGCGCACCTTACCGCCTTAACGCTCTTATGAAAATAGTCCGAACCCTCGGCTAACTGTATTTCCCAGGCGATCGCACAATGAAGCAGTTGGCAAACTATTTCCTTGCTGTTCCCATTTTTCCACGAGTTGGCGGCCCAGCGGCGTGAGGCGAAAACTATCGGTAATCCCTTGTCCATCTACTTCGCGCCGCAACACGCCGACTTGAATCAGCCACAGCAGAGAGTTTTCGGCTGTTAGTTCGGCTACGGGCGATCGGGTGTAGCCGCTTTCGACACCTGCATTTGAGGCGATCGCGCTTAGGAAAACACTGTTATCGCGGATGGTCTGGAAGAAGTGTAATTGAAAAGGAGCACACCGGATCGCGCGATCGGCTCTTTTGACAGTGCGGCTGGGATAACTAATAGATTTAAACGCTTCCGATGGGATAAAAGTCATTGATTTGGCTCAGAATAGGTAGTATATTTTTATGATTACCTATTTAGAGTCAGCAAAGTAGAGTCCTGAAAAATCTACCCACAACTGAGCGGTTGAAGTTATGGGAGTTTTGGGGATGGGCGATCACCCATCCCCAAAACTCCCAAATCCCAAAAAGCAATTCCTAGGTCTTCTAACTATTAGCTGTTGATTAATTCTTCTATGGTCTGTTCAAATTTATCACATTCTTCTACTAACTTAGTGACTACCCTGCCAAAATAAGTGACATCTATTAAACTCATCTCCGCGTTGTGAATGATTGAAAAAGTTTGTTTGCCACCGATAGTTTCTATCCCCCAAAATCCCAGTTTATAAGTAGCATTTTGCGTGAGAAGTAACGTAGATAAACGATGGGGTATATCATCTTCATCGTCGAACTTTAAACCACTCGGGCAAGAAAACTCCAAGGTCGAATCGTACTTGACAATGAATAAAGTTTGCGTGCTACCAGAGTCCATATTAAACTTAATTGTCGCTATTCTATTGTCAATACTAGAAATATTCCAGCCAATAGTTTGGCAGTAACCCTCGATCGTTGAGCGGAACTTAAACGAAGAGAATATATCTTTATCAATCGCCATAGGTTCATCTCCTGAATTAATCGGTTTACTCGTAGCTAATATTGTCCATTCTCGACCTGTACAAACCTCGCACTCAGAAGGCTTCATCAGTGAAACAACTTGATGCCCACAACTTTTACAACGGTAGTTTTTTTTCATAGTTTCAAAAAATCTATAATTTCCGTTTCATATTGATGCTTAGCTTGTTATTGCCATCCTTCGGTGGAACACCATTATTATAAAGCTTTTTGATTTGTTGATGGACTTGATTGATATCAGGTCTTTCTTTAGAGCTTAAACCTAACATCTCTTTTATTAGTTTACCGACTTCTGCATCGAGGGGATTTTCGTTGTTAATCATAGTTCCGCGTAATTTAGTTTTAGTTGTAATAGACGGCAATTCAAGTTTTATTCCATCCAAAACAGCTTCGTGAGCATAAGTATAGCTTCCTGATAAAATCGGACGACTACCTGTCCAGTATTGACAGAAAATCAAACCTAGAGAAAAAATATCAGATTTTTTAGTGGGTGCTGGCGTTTCTCCACCTGTGGCAATATGTTTAGCAAATTCAGGGGAATAATATACCGGATCGCCTACTAAAAATTCCGCCGCAATTGATTCTCCTTCAAGAATACTGCTATCAAAATCAATAATTTTGGCTACTTGTCTTCCTTCCCATTCTTTAATCAACACATTGTCAGGTTTCAGATCAAGATGAACAATACCATTTGAGTGCAATATTTTCAGCGCCCCTGCTGCGGTTAGCATCACAAATAAACGTTTTTTTGTCTCTAGTTTATGTATTTCATTTGATAAAGAGCTAGTATCGACTTTTTGACAGACTTTGAAGAAATGTTCGCCATAGTCATCGCCATATTTAAAAAAGTCCACCATGACTACGACTGAACCCCCTGCACCACAAGCCGATAGTGCATTTTGAATTGCTAGTTGTTTTATAGCAAATTTCTCACACTGATCGCGCCGTTTTTGTTTCCCTTTTTCGCTCCCAGGTGCATTTTCGCCTGGATAAACTGGACTGAGGAATTTTTTGACAAAGTATTCGTTTCCATCGCACACCGCAAAACCCCATTGACATTGACCACCGTTGGCGCTATCAAATTCACGGGTTACTAAATATTTTCCAGCAATAACATCACCTTTTTTGTAAGACATAGGTTATAAATATCTCCTGCCATAGTATCTATTGTGAATGTCTTGATATTTTTTTCGCGCTCTTGGTTCGCTTTTACACTTAACTCCAGAATAGTATGACGTATCATAGATATCGATTGCTGTTTGAATACTATTCCATGCTGCGCTTAATTGTCCTGTAATTTCTTGTAAAACCGCCATAAAATAATAAGGATAAGCTTTTTTGTGGGAGGGTAAATTGCTAGCTAGATGCTGACAAAACTGAATTGCTAAATTAGCTGCGTCGTCTTTATTAACTATTAACCTTAGAGATGTAACGAACATTTCTAAGTGTTCTTCCCAATCGTCGATTTTTTCCGCATCCACACATCTAAAAGATTGTTGATAAGAGTCAACTGCATTATCCCATTGATATAAATTATAGTAGATACGCCCTAGAGATTGTAAAGATTCTATAAATTTTTCTCCTCGGCTTTTTCTAACTTCTTTAAAAAATAATATGGCTTTATCAAAGTAAAACAATTCTTGAGAATTATTTGTTTGGAATAAAGCTAATTTAGTATAAATCAACCCTAAAATGTATTGACATTCACTGTGATTATCGTCAATCTTTAAAATCTGATTGCATAACTCTTCAGCTTCTTTTAACTGATTATTTTCATCACAAAAACAAGATTTAGCCCGATCCAACAAACTTTGAATTTCTTCAGCCTTAGCTGCTGCTCTCTGTCTAGATGACTCAGTAATTTCTTGGAATGGGTCAGTTGTACTCAAATTTGAGGTTGTTGAAATGGCTACGGAGGATTTATCTTCTGAAAATGACGGTTTCAAATTAGCTGATGGCTCAATATATTGAATAAATTGGAAATAATATTCATAATCAATTCGATATTTTTCCCACAAGCTTTGTAATTCATCATAGCGAGTATTAGCAGTAGGAGTAAAAAAAACTTTTTGAAAATATTCCCAACGTTGTTTATAAGCATTCCTCAAAGACTTGACAGTATGAAAACCAACTGGATATAAAATTAAAGAAACATCATCTTGCTTGATCTCTGTGTATCTCTGATAGATTAATTCTTGCCAATTATTTGTATCCTTTGTATCCCCTTTTGACTGATCGCAAGTGTCGAGTAACAATCTTTCAAATTCCCAAGGGGCAGAAAAATACTGGAAACAGCCGTCAGTACAAGCTAAAAAACAGCCACTTTCTTCGATTCTATAATGCTGAAAATGAATTTGCCATCTCGGATTTATATCAGCGGTTAAATATTGAGACATGGGTGGATCTTGTCTCAGCATTTCTAACGCATCTTTGGGAGTGACTAGATCATCTTTCGTTAATTGTTGTAAACCTTTAGTTGGGCTAAGAAAATAAATTCGCGAATCTCCCATCCAAGCTAAGTCAGCTTCAAAAATTTTTTCTTGTCCCTGTTGCTTGAGAATGCTAGCCAGGGCGATCGTCGTACATAGTTTATGTTCCACTAAAGAACCTTTTAGCCGAGATGAAGTTCTCGGCATATGAATATCGGCTTTACTTTTTAATGATTGGCAAATTTGCTGTTGCAGTTGAAGGGTATGTTCAGGGGTTATTTTACCATGCCACTGTTTGAAGAATGTTTGGCTAATTTGAGATGCTATTTCTGAAGCAATGCGCCCCCCTGTTTTACCATCGTAACCAGCAGATCGACCTCCTAAACCGTCAAACACGCCCATCAAAAAAGTTTCTAAAAAATCTTCGGCTAAGTTAGCATCTTCGCCTTTGGCTTCGGCAACTTCTAGATTTACTACTAAATTCAATTTAGTCATAGCCATAACTTAAGTCCTTATTTGATATTCTAGGTTAGTCTAAAAATTCAAGTCAAACATTTAGTTTTAGGTGTAGGGTGCGTCAGAAAGTCAAGCTATTGGTTTAACCATTAACTTAAAAATCTGACGCACACTACGTCTAATTAACAAACCTGCTTATACGCTATTGGCGATCGCATCTAAAATTTGATCCATGTCTACTTCTTCTAATCCCTTACCAGATTCCGAAACATAATGAATCGTATTTTCCCAGCTACTCATAATTGTCCAAGGCTCAGCATCAGGTGCAAAAAGTAATAAACGCTTGGCTGATTTTGGTATTTCGTGCCAGTAATCGGTCAAGTCATCAAATGTTTTTGGTATATTATTTGGATAATGGCTAGGTTTTGAAGTTTTGTCTAAACTATGAGCGCTAGCATCGGTGTAAACAATTACCACATATCGTTGCCTGCTAAAGTCTCCTTTTTCCCACTTGGAATTAAGTGCTAACCCAACAGCTTCTAAACCATTTTCTGGTTCATCCCCGCCACCATAAGCTTCTATTGGTGAGACAAAATTAGCAAAATCTGAGGACTGCGTTCTCAAGTCAAAAAACTCGGAACATTGCATTACCTTATCGGCTGGGTCTGCCCAATAATCGCGAAAAACAATTACCCTAGCTCTCAGTTGATCTATTTTTTTACTCTTTTCTTTCATCTTAGCTTCTAGCTGCTCGTAAAACTTCAGAGCGGCGGACTTCACTTCTTCAATCAAATGACCCATTGAACCTGTGCCGTCAATACACATCACCAAGTCCACTGCATACTTAACACCTTGACCATCAACCATAAACTTTTACCTCTGGTTTTACTTACTTATTTTGAACTTTGTCTGAGCGAAATAAATTATTTAAAAAAATATAATTCACTCACTCTATTCCTAAATCTTCAATTTTGAAATTTCGTTGAACGTTACCCGCTGGTAGGATCTTGGTAATTTCTGATTTTTCCATCCTTTTTACTTCTTCATAATCTTCCATAGCTTCATAAGAAAAGAAAAACTCGTCTTCGTGGGAAGATATCACCGTTCCAATGCGCTGCCTATCTGTGCCATTAAAATGTTTTTGCAGTCTTGTCTTAATACAACTTCCTCGTGTTCCTTTGGCTCTTCCTACATAAGCAGTATCAATTTCTCCATCAAAATCATGGTATATTGCATAGATGCCACATAGACCAGATGAAATCGAGCGAAGATTAGCTTCAGTCATTTTTTGGGGCATTGACATATTGAAGTGCCTTGTTTAAAACAAAATCATAGAATTCACTATACATAGTTTGACAAGCGAACACAAGCTTAGAATGTCTTATTTTATCTTGTGTTTTTTCTAAAAATCAAACCAAAATTAACAAAAATTAATAGAATGTCTTAAAATATACTATAATTGCTAAAAATTTACTGTGGGTACATTTTATGAATGTTACAGAAGTTTTACAATGTGCAGATCAGTTGGTATTCACTAAGACGGGAAAATATTTAGATGATGTTCAAAAGGCTGTAATTACAGGGGTTTACCAGGGAAAGACCTATGATGAAATTGCTGATGATTGTAAGCGTAGTGAAAGTCGTGTTAGAAATGTTGGGCGTCAGCTATGGCAAATTTTATCTAAACAGTTAGGGGAAGATATTAATAAGCATAATTTTCGCTCTACCTTCCAAAGATTACATATCCAATCATCTCAAAATCAAAAGATTTGTCATGTAAATGGTAGTAATCACAACTTTAATTTTAATCCACAAATTTTATATAATACAAACAAAGACAATCAAGAGAATGTAACTAAGAATCAATCTAAATCTCTGTATCACGATTTAACCCTAGCCCCTAAAATCACCAGCTTTTACGATCGCACAACCGAACTTCAGACCCTCTCCCACTGGCTAATTGACCAAAATCTCAATCTAGTCTCAGTTTTAGGATTAAGTGGAATTGGCAAAACCACCCTAGTCAAACAGTTTGTTGACCTAAATTTACAACATTTTGAGGTAGTAATCTGGAAAAACCTCAAACTATCTCAATCTTTAGATAACATTATTAATGAAATTTCAATCGGTGTTAATGATGAGCTTATTCAAACCGATAATAAGTTAACTCAATTTTTCAATCTTTTGCGTCAACAAAGATGTTTAATCATCCTTGATGATTTCCAAGAATTGTTTATTAAGGGAGAATTGGCAGGAGAGTTCAAAACGGAATCTAAAAATTTCCAAAATTTATTGAAAATGATGACAAATCTAGAACATCAAAGCAGCTTCATTTTAATAAGTCAGGAACAATGTCAAGAAATGATTAGCCTGGATGAGGATTTATATCCTATTAAGTGCTTAGATTTACAAGGATTAGACCATACAGAAATCTTGAAAAAATGGGGTTTAAAAGATGATGAAGCCTGGGCGGAGTTTAGCGATATGTACGGAGGAAATTTCGTTGATTTAAAAGATATTGCCAGTTTAATTAAAAGTATTTTTGGTGGCAAAGTTGATGATTTCTTAAAAGAAGATAGTTTAATTGTCACTAAAGACATGAAATCTCGGTTGACTGAATTATTCAAACGGCTATCACCCACAGAGCAAGAGATTCTTTTACAATTAAGTAAATTCGATGTACCTGTGTCAAGAGAAGATTTAAGGCAAAGTTTATCTCTGTCATCAATGGACTTAATGAATGGGTTGCGATCGTTGCGTCAACGTTATTTACTCCAAAGAATAGAAGGAGAGAAAGTATTGTTTGATTTATCTCTTGTTGTTCGAGAATATGTGAGAACTTGTTGTCAAGATTCATATTGAATTTAGCTTATTTAACTAATCATCCCCTCAATTTCTGAATCTGTAAACCCAAATTGCCTAAAAATCCGCAACACATAAGCTGGTGACATTTCCCCAGCACCTATATCAATCGGAACCAGTCTTTTTTGACCTTCCATTTCACGCATATACAAACAATGATCCCCTTTGCCTTCTCGGTAAAATTGACATCCGTTTTTTTCTAAAATTTTAATTAATGCTTTAGGTTTTAAAGATGGGAGATTTTTAGGCATAAACTTTTCTTAGTTCATAAGTATCTGAAGCTTCCGCATCTTCTAAAGTAAGAAACTCGTGCAATTCATTAATAGCAAGAGGATTGAGATAAATATTTGATTCAGCTTCATAAACTTCTGAAAATGACTCGATCGCCTGTTTGAGTTTGTCGATAGACTGTTCGGGAGTATTTCCTTGTCCAACCAATCCATTCTCCAAACACAATGCCACCCAATACTTGGCACTCTTTCGGATAATAACAGTGTAAAAATCTATCATATTTTACTTACTTCATCAAGTTTGATAGCGTCAGTATATTCGGAGTGCACGCCCACAATCTAACACAATATCGCCCGTCAGTCAAGGCACAAAATCACCCATCGAAACTATTCCGAAAGGTAGATTTTACATTTTGGTCACTCAATTCCGAATCTAAATTTAAGAGATTGACAACAACAGCCCACAATCAACTAAAATATCTTTATCAATCGCAAGGTCAACAAAACTATGACATTACCAGTTGGGTGCGCGGCTCCTCAATTCACCGCCAAAGACACAAACGGCAAAACCGTCTCCCTCTCAGACTTCACGGGTAAAACCGTCATCTTGTATTTCTACCCCAAAGACGACACCCCCGGCTGCACCAGACAAGCTCAAAGCTTCAAAGCAGCCCATGAAGAATACAAGGGCAAAGATATTGTAGTTCTCGGTGTCAGCCGCGACAACGAAGAATCGCACCAAAAGTTCACGGAGAAGTACGGTTTACCTTTTCAACTATTAGCAGATGTTGATGGCGTGATTACAAAAGCTTACGATGTTGAGAAAGGTGATTATGCCAAGCGCGTTACTTTTGTCATTGACGGTACTGGCAAAATCATTCAGGTTTATGAAGGGGAAACTATGAAAGTTGACACTCACGCTCAAGATATTCTTGTCACCATAGTTTAGCCGCCGTTAGTCTAACATTCCTGAACGCACTAAAAAGCTAAAAATCCGGTTTCTTCCGAGATATCTCGTTGCTACACGCAATTTTCTCGTAGAAACCGGATTCTTTTGTAATACCATTTATATCGTGTCCGGTCGATTGACCGAAATAAATAAGGTTCGTAGTGTGGACTTTAGTCCGCAGTATGTTGCGGACTAAAGTCCACACTACGAACGGTTTTTGTTATGGCAATCGATTTGTTTATAAAAATATTGCGATCGGGTGCGTCGCTATAAAATTGTCGATATGTAGTTGAAATTTTTCGTGGCGACACACCCTACAACTAAAATCCCTCAATCTAAAATCTCAAATGAGCTAAGTGAGGGGTCAAAGGTATAGGGGGTAATAACCTACTTCCATTAAATTTTTTCTCGCAAAAATTGCGCCACAAATTCTCTCAACGAGCAGTATATTCGCGTCAGGTGCGCGATCGCTAGCTGGACTGTTAGATTTCTGGTAAAAATCTCGCCAACAATAAAAAATCAATGGTATAAAACGCATTAACCGCCCCTAGATTCAGTCTTGGAGCGATTTCGTCCGGGATCGGATCGTTGTGTTTGATAAAATGAGAAGTTATCCTTGCTGTAGCTGAATAATTAAGTAGGTAGGCGGATACATAATGACAAGCACTAAGACTATTTTGAGTTACTTAGGCCCACAAGAAGTTGAGGCTAATCGAGCCTCTGTCTTAGTTGGCAGTTTTGATAAAAATCAAGTGGTGGCAATCTCAGCAGCAGAAGGCTCAAATGCCCTGAAGGCCGAGATAAATTTATCGACAGGCATTTGGAACATTAGTTTAGAGAAAGGATTCGATCGCCCTGGTACTCGCACGGTGCAGGTAAAAGCCACTGATAAAACAGGCAAAGTTATCGGCGAACAAACAATTAACATCAAAGTTAATCCTGCTTCTAACACACCCGATCGCTCTTTTACGTTAATTACGCTCCAAGATACCCAATTAAAAGCCGGAACAGTGCCTTCTGGCAGTCTTAACTCTCTGCAAAAAGCGGACATACCAGCAGGTAAAAGTTATCAAATTAGTGACTACGAGTTAGAAGACGGACACCTGAATGTTCAACTAAATAATCCAATTTCTCCGGTGGGAAAATCAGGCTTTTTTGATGAAAAGCACGCAGTCATCACCAAAGGCGCAAAAATCCTGATCTTCGATCGCGCCGATCTACCTAACCCGCAGCCTGGAATGCAGTTGCTGTGGGTGAACAAAAAAACCTGGTTAAAGCGCAACCCCGCAGATTCGACTATTTTAAGCCCGACTCAGAAAGTGCGATTTGACCAGGGAGAAACTTTCAACATCTTCGGCTACGCTTGCGTGGAAAATCATTTTCGAGTCACTCTCGATCGCCCAATTCCCAACTTCGGCAATTCGGGATTTATGTACTCGCAACACGTCCAGATTTTGCAAAACGGCAAGGGGATTGCCTTTGACAGAAATGCAGTTACCATGACTGTTGTCAAGACTACTGCGTTTAAAAAGCTGCCGGTGGATGCTATCAAGCTGCAACCCACAGAAAAAATCACTTTGCCGGCGGGAATGATTTACGGAATTTCCGGATTCTCGATCGAACAAGGACACATTAAAGTCTCGCTGACTGAAAATTTGCCGCCCTTTGGCAATACGGGTTTTGTTTATCCCGATTTCGTGCAATTTGCCAAAGGTGGCAAATCTTTCAATCCGGCCCCGAATTTAACTTATCAAGGCCCGACAGAGGTTTTGGTAAATCAGGCGATCGCACTTTCAGGCACTTTTGACAAACAAGAAGCAGCAAAAGTTGAGGTAATAGCCGAGGATAAATATCCGCTAACCGTCACACTCAACCAACAAGCAAGCACTTGGCAAGTGAATTTGCCCAAAGGATTTAGCGTACCCGGAGCTCGCTGGCTGAGATTGCGGGCAACTGACAGCAAAGGAAACGTTACCGCCAGCCAAATAATTTATATTACCGTAAGTTCAGATCCGCTGACTGTCGGAAAAGATTTGAGCTTAAAGATAGTTTCCGACACTTGGTTTAAGGTAGCCCCGGTAGATGGTTCCCGCCTCAACAACCAGCAAAAAGTTCTTGTCAAAGCAGGTCAGACTTTGGCCCTTAGCAAGTACGGATTTATTGACGGACATCTCAAGGTGGTTCTGGATTCGACAATTTCGCCGATCGGCACTTTTGGCTATTTTTACGAACCAGACGTTCAGCTTGCCAAAGGTACAAAAGTCCTGAAATTTGACCTAGCAGACGTACCCAATAGCAACGGTAACGCTCAACTGTTGGTAATTCAAACAACTCTGATTAAAGGTCAACCAAAAGAATCATCAAAACTCCCTGCCAAGCAAATTGCCGAACTAACTTTAGGCAGTAGCTATGCAATCACTGGTTATGCCTGCATCTTGGGTCATTTCAGAGTAACTTTCGCCGAAGCTATTCCCGGTTTTGGCAATGTGGGATTTATCTATTGGCAATCTGTTCAAATCAAGAAAAACGGCAAAGAAGTTCCCTTTGATCCGGATGCTTTGACGATGACAATGCTGCAACCAACTGTGTTTAAAAAACGCCCCGTAGATGCTGCCAAGCTAACGGCTACCGAGAGAACTACGCTGCCTTTAGGTCGAGTTTACGGCGTGGAAAGCTACGGTTTGGAAACGGATCACCTGAAAGTTTCCCTGACTGAAGAATTGCCGAATTTTGGCAATACAGGTTATGTTTTTCCGAGTTTTGTGCAGTTCAAGCGGGGAGATAAAATTTTCGATCCAGTTCCGAACAATGTGGAATTGAACGTGCCGTATTTTTCACAGCGGGACAATCCGCGTTTTGACTGGTCTACTTGCAATGTAACTGCGATCGCGATGATATTGTATTATTACGGCGTTCGTTCTAAGTATGGGGGACAGTTGGAGGATGAGTTGTTGCAGTGGTGTTTCGACTATGCCGGCCAGGGTTCTCAAACCGATCACAACGTGCTTTCGGCGCTGATTAAGGCTTACGGATTTAAGACGAGTTTTGACACGACTCGGAAATGGGCTGATGTGCGATCGGAATTGCTGAACCGGCGGCCAATAGTTTTAGCCGGTGATTTTACTGCTGCGGGTCACATTATCACCTTAATTGGCTACAATTCTGAGGGTTATATCGTGCAAGATCCTTGGGGAGATGCACTCACGGGTTACAGAGATACTGAGGGAAGAAAGTTGATGTATCCGTATGGCTATATCAATCAAGTTGCGGGGCCAGATGGCAATATTTGGGCGCATTTTATCTCGCGATAAGGTTTTGATGAACGGGCCGGAGAACCCGCCCGTTCAATAGGTACGTAGTTGCGCTTCAGCGCTCTTAGGTACGTAGTTGCGCTTCAGCGCTCTTAGCATTTAGGTATGTAGTTGCGCTTCAGCGCTCTTAGCGTTGCCGAACTTGAGTATGAATTCACATTTTGTACGATCGAGAAAAACATAATAGGTATGTAGTTGACCTTTTTGGTAGAACTTAATTCATAGCGTCAATCAGCCACACCGCGCTCTTTGATATGCCAAATCAAAGAGCGCTGAAGCGCAACTACATACCTTAGTTGTTGAGCTTTTGGGAAGAACTTAATTCATCCCGTCAATCAGCCACGCCGCGCTCTTTTATCTAGCCAACCAAAGAGCGAAGACAGCGCAACTACATACCTGATGCGATCGCGATTATTTTCCCTTAATTTTGCGTTTCGCCGCACCCATACCTAGAATCCCAAATCCTGCCAAAGTGCCGAACACCGTAGAAGGTTCCGGTACTGCTTCAGCAGATCCTGTTTCAAAATTACCTTTAATGGCGATCGCATCATTAGCGCATTCCGCAAACAAATTAGCAACATAACTGCCAGAAGGCATAGCAGATTTATTGAAACTGAATCCGATGGTTTGAGAACCTACTGCATTAAACTGCGAGAAATCCAAACCCATGGCGCTCAAAGTTGCTGAAGTTAAAGCAGAGATTTCTCCTACTTTTGTACCCGAATCAATTGAGTTGAGAACTGTCCAGTTTCCTGTTTGTTGAAAATAGGGGTCATTCGCAGCTAAATCTCCCGTAGACGGCGTTCCACCAGCCGATCGAACGCGATCGTTGTATTGAGTTAAATTGGTAAATCCAGAATTAATTTGGGTGACGTTTTTCGCTGTGACATTGCTGTAAACGCCTGTTGTCGCGACGCCTGAGTCATTGCCGGCGGCAAAGCGCACTGCAAACAAGCTGCGGTTTGCGTTAGCTGTATCGAAGTTTTGACCGGAAAAATTGAAGAACAAATCGCCGTAGTTGATGTTGCCTCTTTGAGCTAGCGGGTCAGCATATCCTGCTAAACTCAGATTGGAGTTGATGGCGATAAAAGCTCTATCTGATGTTTCCTTGACGGCGATACCGTAAAATTCAAATTCGCCGCCACCGACTTGATTTCCTGTCACGCCGTCGTTGAAGGAGTCGATCGCATAATTCCAGCCGTTAGATAGGGTTGCTGCTGTAGCCTTTGGTTGCTGTAATCCAATAATCGCAAGGAAGACAGCCACCGAGTAAGTCCAGCGAAAGTTGTTTTTTGTAATGGAATTCATAAAAAACTCCCTGAGGAATGTGTATTAAATTATCAATTTTGTCGATCGACTATTTTGATTTTTAGTAAATCACACATTTCAGTATATTTTATTAAAGTTTTGGTAAAGATTTTGTTGGCAATTACGTAATATCACTGGGATTTGTCCAAAAAACCAACCAATACCTTCAACAGTTGACAGTTGACAGTTGACAGTTGACAGTTTGAAAGCAACCTCTACCCTTAAGTCCAAGGATTGGAGTAATGAATAATCTGATTTTAATTTCTCCCTCAAAGGCTTGGGGCTTTCAACCAATTCTTTGCTGTACTGTATCTAGATTATCTGTGGTGTGCGAGGGGGAGATGGCAGAGGGTGCGATGGGGAGAGGGTTTGAAGATTTGCGATCGGCGATCGCAATATGCAGCAATTTAAATAAACAACAATACACAACAACTTATTCGCCCATAATTTGAATACTTACACTTCTGTTTCGCGGCCCGTCTAAGTCGAAAAATAAAACTGATTGCCAAGTCCCCAGTGCTAATTTACCTTCAACAACTGGAATGACTTCGCTGGTACTGAGTGTCATGGCCATCAGGTGAGAATGCGCGTTGATCGGTTCGTCGGGCGGAACTATTCTTAAATGCAAGTCGTTGTGCAGGTATTTGTCGTCTGGGGGCGCTAATTTTTGCAGGTATACTTTAATATCGGCTAGCAATCTTTCTTCGTTTTCATTAATTGCTAAAGCTGTCGTGGTATGTCGGGAAAATACAATGACTTGTCCATTTTTTACTGCACTTGCGTCCAGAAGCTGGACAATTTGGGGCGTGATGTTGTAAATGCTGATGCCTGATTCTGTGAGGATTTCGATTGTTTGATTGATTATTTGCATAACTTATCTCTTATCTTCCGCCCGGTTCAATAATTATAGCTATGTTTGTAGTGAGGACTTCAGTCCTCCAAGTCCTCAAATGCCGATCGCCCAAAATTCTATCATTTCTCTCAACCCTTGCTACCCATGAAGTGTTGGGAAACATTGAAAGGAGGACTTACGCATCAATACCAAAGAAACCGGGTTTTTTGCCTAATCTCCGGGTTAGAACCAAGGATTTTCGTAAAAAACCCGGTTTCTCACCACTCGCGCGTCAGTGCAAAGTAAATCTAAAATCTAAAATCGACTGAGATCCAGAGGCGATCGCTGTCGCCTACGCACGTTTTAACAACAGTCAAGCAAATTCCTGCAATATATCACAGCAGGCATCGCGGGTTAATTCTAACTCGGGCGGTAGTTTCTGTACTTGAAGCGCTGCATAAATCGATCGAATTTTTTCATCCTCTTAGCCCATCGCCGAGAGTTCGTTGACAATTTTGACTTTTCCCTTGATCACAGATCGCAGCAGGCGGTTGATCGAATGTATGTCTTCCTCGGGGAGAGAGTCATCCAACACAGCGGCCATCAAACCGTAGCGATCGGCTACAGTCAAACTGCCCGTATCGGTAACAGAGGCAAGTATTTCGGAAATAGCGCCGGGGATAAGTTGAACTAAAAACATGAAACGTTCTCTCTCATTCGATACAAGTATCATCTCTCGTTCTCCAAAAATTAAGAGTGACGCTGGCATAGCAGAGAACGTGATGTTTTGAGGCTAACTGTGTGATGGCCACGGAGCTTATTTTGTGACGAGTGGCATCTTAAATCAGCGATCGCCGTCACAATATTATCTGAGAACTACCCATTGCCTCCACTCTCCTCCAAAATCTAAAGATTTATAAAGCTTTTTGGGATCTGCGGGTGTCTTTACCCATTTCCCATGTATAAAACGCATTGCGGTGATGCAAAAAGTTCATAAAAGTAAACATTTTGTAAAAATAGCTACGAATATTTACTGTCGCGCGCTTTACATTAGTTCATAACAAAGGTGCATCGGAATACAGCGATCGAGCCATCGGTAACAACTATAACCATATATAGTTTGGCTGAATTCGAGACAGCGCCTAATCAAGCTCAGGCATACACAAGACCAACCATGCTTAAAAGAAATTAGATCGAGTAACTAAATATACAGTTTTAAATCCACAAGCTCATTAAGGTTAGCAGGAAACACATTTTATGCTCCAAGTCAATATCTCAGGGAATAAACCAGCAGCGAGGGTAAATCGATGACCCAAACAGTAGAACCCAAAGCCAGCTTGAACAAGTTTGAAAAACTCAAAGCCGAAAAAGATGGCTTAGCAGTCAAAGCCGAACTAGACCACTTCGCCCAAATCGGCTGGGAAGCAATGGACGAAATCGATCGCGAGCACCGCCTCAAATGGCTCGGCATATTCTTTCGGCCAGTAACTCCGGGCAAATTCATGATGCGCCTGCGCTTGCCCAACGGCGTCATTACCAGCAATCAAACTAGAACGTTAGGAGACATATTACAACGCTACGGCTCCGACGGCAGCGCTGACATCACCACCAGACAAAACCTACAACTGCGCGGAATTCGGATCGAAGATGTGCCCGATATCTTCCGCCGTCTCAAGGAAGCGGGGATGACCAGCATTCAGTCTGGAATGGACAATGTACGTAACATTACGGGTTCCCCAGTCGCGGGTTTGGATGCCGGCGAACTGATAGATACGTGGGAATTGGCGAACCAAGTCCAAGACATGATTACCAACAGCGGCGAAGGCAACCCAGAGTTTTCCAATCTGCCGAGAAAGTTTAATATTGCGATCGCAGGCTGCCGCGATAACTCAGTCCACGCCGAAATCAACGACATCGCCTTCGTACCCGCTTACTCTGACGGCAACATCGGCTTTAACGTTTTAGTCGGCGGCTTCTTCTCCGCCAAACGCTGCGAAGCTGCAATTCCCCTCAACGTCTGGGCAAGTCCCAGCGACGTTGTAGATTTGTGCAGAGCAATTTTAACTGTGTTTCGCGATCGAGGCCCGAGAGCAAACCGCCAAAAATCGCGCTTGATGTGGTTGATTGACGAACTCGGCATCGAACAATTCCGCGCCGAAGTCGAACAACAAGTAGGTCGCACTTTGCCCCCCGCCGCAGCCAAAGATGAAATCATCTGGGACAAACGCGACCACATCGGCATCTACGCGCAAAAACAATCAGGGCTCAACTATGTAGGGTTGCACGTTCCCGTCGGACGGCTGCAAGCAGCGGATTTGTACGATTTGGCCAGAATCGCTGAGGTTTACGGCAGTGGCGAACTCAGGCTCACCGTCGAAGAAAACGTAATTGTTCCCAACGTTCCCGACTCGCGGCTCGAATCCCTAGTCAAAGAACCGTTGTTACAGCGTTTCTCGATCGACCCCGCACCCCTAACACGCGCCTTGGTTTCCTGCACCGGCTCAAAGTTTTGCAACTTCGCCCTCATCGAAACCAAAGCCCGATCCGTGGCAATGATTCGGGAACTGGAAGCCGAACTCTCCGTTCCCAAACCGGTCAGAATTCACTGGACTGGTTGCCCCAATTCCTGCGCTCAACCCCAGGTAGCCGACATCGGCTTGATGGGTACAAAAGTTCGCAAGAACGGCAAAACCCTCGAAGGTGTGGACATCTACATGGGAGGGACTGTTGGCAAAGACGCTCATTTGGGTACTTGCGTCCAAAAAAGCATTCCTTGCGAAGATTTGAAACCGGTGCTGCATCAACTGTTAATTGATAAGTTTGGGGCTGTTCCCAATCAATCTCAAGGTGATGTCGCTTCCCTGAACCGGCAACTGCAACTGACGGTTGAGAGAGACGAAACAGTTCTGATGGCGAAACCTCAGACATCTACTGTCATTTTCGCTCGATCGGGCAAAGAAGTGGCTTGCAGCGAAGATGAGTTCATTCTCGACGTTGCCGAACGCGCCGGAATCGACCTCGAAAGCAGTTGTCGCTCCGGAACCTGCGGCACTTGCAAGCAGCAACTCCTAGAAGGTAAAACCGTCTACGACAGCCAACCTGACGCAGCCTCCGACTTAGAACCAGGGTTCATCTTAGCTTGCAGCGCGCGGGCGATCGGCAAAGTGTCGATCGACGCCTAACATCACAATGTGAGATTCGAGAGACCCAAAGAATTATCTCATTGCGAACAGAATTATGTCATTGCGAATGATATTCTCTCCTTGCGATCGAAATTATGTCATTGCGAAGGTCGTAAACCAATCTCACATCAGGCATCTCACATTTCGAGTATCTCAAAGTACACCAACAATTCAAGACAAATGAGCAACCTTTCTAGAAGAAAATTCATCATCACCGCCGGAGCAACAGCAGCAGGCACCCTCCTCGCCCACGGTTGCAGTTCCGGTTCCAGCACTACTAGCGGTAGCCCTACCCCCGCAGCCGGTGGCGCCTCACCCACCGCCGCCCCAGCAGTCAACATCAACCCCGCCGACGCCCCCGAAGTTACCACCGCCAAACTCGGATTCATCGCCCTCACCGACTCAGCGCCCTTAATCATCGCCCAAGAAAAAGGGTTATTTGCCAAGTACGGCATGAAAGACGTACAAATCCTCAAACAAGCATCTTGGCCAGTTACTCGCGACAACCTAGAACTCGGTTCCGACAAAGGCGGCATTGACGGAGCCCACATCCTCTCCCCCATGCCTTACCAGATGACCTTAGGCACAATTACCAAAGGCAATCAACCAGTGCCGATGAACATTGTTGCCCGGTTAAATACCAACGGTCAAGCCATCTCCGTAAGCAAAAAATACCTAGATTTAAAAGTAGGTACAGACAGCAAACCACTCAAAGCAGCCCTCGCCAATCAAAAAATTGCTGTTACCTTTCCCGGCGGCACCCACGATTTGTGGATGCGCTATTGGTTAGCAGCCGGTGGCATCGACCCGAATACAGAAGTTTCTGTTATTCCCGTACCGCCACCTCAAATGGTAGCTAACATGAAATCCGGCAGCATGGAAGCATTTTGCGTCGGCGAACCTTGGAATGCCCAGCTAGTTACTCAAAAAGTTGGATACACCGCCTTAGTAACGGGAGAGCTCTGGAAAGATCACCCAGAAAAAGCCTTAACTTTAAGAGCAGATTGGGTTGAGAAAAATCCTAAAGCTACTAAAGCAATTACAATGGCCGTACTGGAAGCCCAGCAGTGGTGCGATAAGCCAGAAAATAAAGATGAGATGTGCCAAATCATCTCTCAAGATAAGTGGTTGAAAGTACCACTTGCAGATATTGCAGGTCGCATGAAAGGACAAATTGACTATGGTACTGGCCGCGTTGAAGCAGCTAGTTTAGTAGCAATGAAATTCTGGGCTGACAATGCTTCCTATCCCTACAAGAGTCACGATGCTTGGTTCATCGCCGAAAATATTCGCTGGGGTTATATGCCGGCAACTACCGACATCAAAGCCACGGTTGATAAAGTTAACCGCGAGGATATTTGGAAAGCAGCAGCGACGGCACTTGGCGTTCCTGCAGCCCAAATTCCTGCAACCACTTCTCGTGGTGTCGAAACATTTTTTGACGGCGTGAAGTTCGATCCGGAAAAACCTGAAGAATATCTGAAGAGTCTGGCTATCAAGAAAGCCTAATTAGTGAACAGTTGACAGTTGGTAGGGGTGGTGTCCCCGTGCCCGCCCTCTTAGTTGACAGTTGACAAATCATAAAAGTTAGTGGCGTTGGGTTTCGCAACTCAACCCACCACAGCCGATAGGGTTCTGAATTCAAAGTATCTACAAATAATCGATTATTCACTGTACTGAAAATAGACAAATGGCAACAAACCTCTCTGTTTCTAAAAGTAAAAATCCAGCAAATTTTGTGCTGGATCTGGTTCAAAAAAACCGCAAAAAAATAATCCGCCCGCTAGTTGCGATTACAGTTCTGCTGGTAGTTTGGCAAATCCTCTGCCACGACCCCACATCCACCTTGCCCGGCCCGATTAAAGCCGTCCAAGAAAGCTGGAATTTGATTATCAATCCGTTCTTCGATAACGGTGGTACTGACAAAGGTTTATTCTGGCAACTGGCTGCTAGCTTGCAGCGGGTGGCGATCGGCTTTACTCTAGCAGCAGTTCTCGGCATTGGTTTAGGGATATTAATCGGTACAAACTCTTTAATGTTCGATGCTTTAGACCCGCTATTTCAAGTATTTAGAACAATCCCGCCCCTGGCTTGGCTACCGATCGCCCTGGCAGTATTTCAACAGTTCAATCCCTTTGAAGGCTTGGGGATGAAAGCTAACGAAGTTTCTGCACTTTTCGTAATCTTGATTACAGCAATCTGGCCGATTCTGATTAACACCACAGTAGGCGTTCAACAAATACCTCAAGATTACAGAAACGTCGCCCGAGTCTTGCGCCTCCCCAACCAAAAATACTTCTGGAAAATCTTGCTACCGTCTTCGGTTCCTTATATCTTCACAGGGTTGAGAATTGGTATCGGTTTGTCTTGGCTGGCGATTGTGGCTGCGGAAATGTTAGTCGGCGGTGTCGGCATCGGCTTCTTCATCTGGGACGCTTATAACAGTTCTCGACTCAGCGCCGTGATTCTGGCAGTGCTTTATGTAGGAATCGTCGGTTTGATTTTAGACAGACTCGTTGGTTTCGTCGCTTCTAAAGTTGTTCCTGAAGAACAAAAATAGAATTGCGTTATTCGTTAGTAGTTATTTGTTATTTGTGAATGGTTGCAGAGAGCGCACAAATAACAAATAACTAGCAACAAATAACAAACAACAAATAATCAGCATCTACTACAAAATACAAATTAACCGGAAAAATCATGTCAGTTCTTATTGAAGTAGACCACGTAGATCGCGTATTTAACTTGCCAAATGGCGAGCAATACATCGCTCTCAAAAATATCGAACTTAAAATCAAAAAGGGAGAATTTATCACCTTAATCGGACACTCTGGTTGTGGTAAATCTACACTATTAAATATCATCGCCGGACTGGACACAGCAAGTCAGGGCGGGATTACTTTAGAAGGGCGGGAAGTCCGCGATCCAGGCCCGGATAGAATGGTGGTATTTCAAAATTACTCGCTGCTACCTTGGCTGACTGTTCGCGAAAATATTGCCCTAGCAGTCGATGAAATTTACAGCGGTAACTCTCAAGCAGACCGGGAGTTGGTAATCGAATACCATATTAAATTGGTGGGACTGGGGGCGGCAGCCAACAAACGTCCCGGCGAAATTTCTGGGGGGATGAAACAAAGAGTTGCGATCGCCCGTGCCCTCGCTATCCGCCCGAAATTGCTGCTGCTAGACGAACCCTTCGGCGCCCTCGATGCTTTAACTCGCGGCGGTTTGCAAGACCAATTGATGAACATTTGCGAAGAAAGCAAAGTCACCAGCGTGATGGTAACTCACGACGTAGATGAGGCTTTGTTGCTGAGCGATCGCATTGTAATGCTCACCAACGGCCCGGAAGCGCAAATCGGACAAATCCTCGAAGTGGACATTCCTCGGCCCCGCAAGCGCATGGAAGTGGTCAACCATCCGAGTTACTACGCGCTGCGAAACGAAATGGTTTACTTCCTCAACCAGCAAAAACGGGTGAAACAGCGCCGGGCCAAACAACAAGCCCCATCCGTGGTGATCGCCCGCAACGGCCTGGAAAAAGTCAACCTCGACATCGGCTTTATTCCCCTCACCGACTGCGCGCCCTTAGTAGTAGCCAAAGAGAAAGGATTCTTCAAAGCCCACGGCTTAGAAGAAGTCACCCTCGTGCGCGAACCTAGCTGGAAAGAAATTGCTAAAGGTATCGGCCAAGGACGGCTGGATGCGGCGCAAATGGTCGCAGGAATGCCGATCGCCATGCTGTTAGGTATGGACGGCGAAGCCCCTGTTCCCGTCAACAGCGCCTTAACCCTGTCCCGCAACGGCAACTCGATTATTTTCGGGAAACACCTTTACGACGAAGGCATTCGGACATTAAAGGATTTCAAAGCTGCGATCGCCAAGACCCCCGACAAGGTACAAACCTTGGCCATGGTACACTCCGCCTCGATGCACAATCTGCTGTTCCGCTACTGGCTGGCTGCCGGTGGCATTGACCCCGATCGGGATGTGGCCTTGACCATGATTCCGCCCCCGCAGATGGTATCGAATTTAAAAGCAGGCAACATCCAGGGCTATTGTGCCGGCGATCCCTGGAACTCCAAAGCAGTCAACGACGGTACGGGTTTTGCCATCGCCCGTTCCCTCGATATTCTGCCCGGACACATCGAAAAAGTTCTCGGCGTTAGCGAAGATTGGGCACAGAAATATCCTAAAACCCACGTCGCCCTCGTCAAAGCGCTTTTGGAAGCCTGCGAATACTGCGACGATCGCCGCAACCGCGAAGAAATCCTAGAATTGATTTGCCAAGAACAATACATCGGTGCCGATCCAAAAGACATCCGTCCGGGTTTCATCGACCCGTACAACTCCGGTACGGAGGCACAACCCGAAATGCTCTACAATTTCAACCAGTTCTATGTTGACAAAACCAATTGTCCAGACCGCCTAGAAATGTTGTGGGTGATGGCGCAGATGGCCCGCTGGGGATTGATTCCGTTCCCGAAAAACTGGGTGGAAGTGGTCGATCGAGTTTTGCGGCCCGATGTGTTCGGTCAAGCAGTGCGCGAGTTGGGTTTGCCAGATATCGCTAGAGCTCGCCGGACGATCGAACTATTTGACGGCACTGTCTTTAATCTAGACGACCCGATCGACTATCTTCAGAACGTCAAAATCAAGCGCGATCTTCGGATTGAAGAAATCTTAATTGAACAAATAGGCAGTCAGTGTTCCATCAGACAGCCAGCATAATCACCAAATAGGAAGAGGGAGTGAAGAGTAAGGAATCAGGAAACAAGACTCCACATTTCCCGCTTCCTAATTACCTCTCTTACTAACCCTTAATCCTAAATTCTCATGTCTAATCCCGCAAACCCCCAACCAAATCCTGAAAATATGCAAACTATCAAAGCGCCCCCGGCAACGAAGATTCAGAGTAAGAAATCAGGCTTTTTGACTATTAAAGATGTATCAAAAGTCTACCCAAACCTGAAAGAACCAGAAAAACCTTTCGTGATTCTCGACGGTGTGAACCTGACGATTAATGAAGGCGAATTTATTTGTTTGATCGGTCACTCTGGCTGTGGCAAATCAACTTTGCTGAACATGATTGCGGGATTTAACGGGCCGACAAGCGGAGAAGTTGCTCTCGAAGGTGCGCGGATTACTGAACCGGGCCCCGATCGCATGGTGGTGTTTCAAAACTACTCCCTGTTACCGTGGCTGACTGCTACTGAAAACATCCACCTCGGTGTTGAAACTGTTTACGGGGATAAGTCCGCAGAGGAACACGACAAGATCGTCAAAGATAACCTGGAATTAGTGGGGCTGACAGAAGCTTGCAACAAAAGACCGGGCCAGTTGTCGGGCGGTATGAAACAGCGGGTGGCGATCGCCCGAGCCCTGGCAACTCGCCCCAAACTCTTGATTTTGGACGAACCCTTCGGAGCACTAGATCCGATTACCAGGGAAGAGTTGCAGGAAGAATTGCTGAAAATCTGGCGCGAGTACAAAATTACGATCGTCATGATTACTCACGATATTGATGAAGCTTTGTTTTTAGCCGATCGCATCGTGATGATGACCAACGGCCCTGCTGCATCAATAGGCGAAGATGTGCACATTCCCTTCAGCCGTCCCCGCAACCGCACGCGGATTATGGAAGATCCGAAATATTACGAACTCCGCAACTTTGCTTTAGAATTCCTGTTCTCTCGCTACGCCCACCACGAAGAGGACACAACGGACTCAGAAATGGCACCCGTCGTCCTGCCATTACCCGCTAGCAAAAAGCCTGGGGCTACTGCTGACAAGCCCATGCCACCGGTATCCTTTGTGCCTCACGCTGCACAACCCGTAGAAGCCTCGCCAATCAAAGGTGCTGTCCTGGCAGTCTCGTGGTTGGTAACAATGGCAACTTTAGCTGCTGTCAATACATCTGCTGTTTCCAGCCAACTCAAGCAAGCTAAGCTAGCAGAAACTACACCGGCACCAACTGCGGCGGCGGTTGTCAGTTCTCCCCCCAGCCCTGCACCGATCGCAGCCAGCCCTGCACCAATTGCTGCTAGCCCTGCACCGATTGCTGCTAGCCCTGCACCAATTGCTGCTAGCCCTGCACCGATTGCTGCTAGCCCTGCACCAATTGCTGCTAGCCCTGCACCGATTGCAGCCAGCCCTGCACCAAGTGCTGCTGCAAGTCCTGCATCCATTGCCAGTCCTGCACCGAGTGCTGCTGCAAGTCCTGCATCCATTGCCAGTCCTGCAACCTCACCCACCAAGGCAGCAAGCAGTGCAGGTTCAGGAATTTCGGACAAAGCTGAACTTGATGCGATCGGAAATCAGTTGTATGCACGAATTGACGAAAATTGGAAGACAACTCCGACATTTACCCAAAGTTTGACCTATCGAGTCAAAGTGAAACAAAACGGAGATATCGTACAGTTCGAGCCAACAAATAAAGCAGCTAAAGATTTCCTCAAAGAAACTCCTCTGCCCGTTTTACAAGCGACCGCCGGTGCCGCAGCAGGCGCTCAAAAAACTGCTGATTTCCAAGTAACTTTTAGCCCCACCAGCGGCGGCGGTGGCGTATTAGAAGTTAAAACCGCGAAATAGGCAACATATTCCCGCACTCAATCTGAGATTGGTACGAACAACTATAGCCTTTCTCAGATAGATGAGGCACGCTTAGGGCAATGGTAATTGGTCAGGGGTAATTGGTAATGAGTAATTAGTGATGGGTTTCTAAGCTTTTAAACCGCAAACTTTTTTATGATTGTCAATTACCTTTTTCCCAATTACCCTTTTTTCGATTGCCGATCGCCCCAACCATCCGCAAATATGCGCGATCGAACTGCTATAACTCAAAAGTATTACCCTAAAAAATTGGTTGAAAGCCCGCCCGCCGGAGTCGGATAAATTAAAATCAGACTATTCATTACTCCAATCCTCGGACTTCTTCCCAAGAGGGCGGGCACCGGCGCACCGTCCCTACAAACTGTCAACTGTTAAACCGCGTGCTGTCTGAGTCCTGCAAACATTCCTCCTATCCTCCATCCCTTGGGATGCAACACTTAGGTATCAATTCATCTTGTTTGAGGGGATTGAGAAGCGGATAAAGTTAGCTATAATCAAGAGCGATCGCGACTTTAACTAAGATAGCGGTTAATTTTAAATCAGGGTATTTTCGGCTTGTGTAAAGCATTTTTGCGATAATTTAGTAATTATTGATACATTATTTGTCGGAGTCCTCAGTTCCGACTATAATGACGAATTACGAATTATCCATGAGCTTTCAAAAATTAGCATCTAAAATCACCAGATGGAAACTATAAAAACTCTTTGCCCTTACTGCGGTGTAGGTTGCGGTCTAGAAGTTGTTCCCGACAAAAAACAAACTTGGAAAGTGCGGGGCGATCGCAATCACCCATCGAGTCAGGGCATGGTTTGTATCAAGGGAGCAACGGTAACAGAGTCCATTCGCAGCGATCGGCTACTTTATCCGATGATGCGAGATTCTCTCGACCAACCGTTCCGCCGCGCTAGCTGGGACGAAGCTCTCGATGCCATTGTTAACCGCATCAAAACAATTCGCAGCACCAGCGGCCCGGACGCTATGTGCGTTTACGGTTCAGGTCAATTCGCTACAGAAGATTATTATGTTGCCCAGAAACTCATGAAAGGTTGTCTGGGCACTAATAATTTTGATGCGAATTCTCGTTTGTGTATGTCTTCAGCGGTTTCGGGATACGTTCAAAGTTTTGGTTCGGACGGGCCGCCTTGCTGTTACGACGATTTAGAATTAACAGATTGCGCTTTTATTATCGGCAGCAATACAGCGGAATGCCATCCAATTGTATTCAATCGATTAGTAAAGTACCACAAAAAGCATCCCGATGTCAAGATGGTTGTGGTAGATCCGAGGCGGACTCCGACTGCTGAAGCAGCAGATTTGCACTTAGCAATTAAACCGGGTACGGATATAGATTTGCTCAATGGAATTGCATATTTGCTGTTGCGGAGGCAAGCAATAGATCCTGAGTTTATTCAAGAATGCACGGCAAATTTTTCAGCTTTTGCTGAAGTTGTCAGCAGCTACACGCCGGAGTTTGTAGCCTCGCGCTGCGGCATTACTGTCAGCGAGTTAGAAACTGCTGCCAACTATTGGGAACAGTCACAACGGGTTTTGTCTCTGTGGTCGATGGGAATTAACCAGTCCTCCGAAGGCACGGCAAAGGTGCGATCGCTAATTAATTTGCACTTGATGACTGGTCAAATCGGCAAACCGGGATCTGGCCCGTTTTCCCTCACAGGCCAGCCAAACGCGATGGGAGGCCGGGAAGCTGGAGGACTTTCTCACTTACTTCCAGGCTACCGCTTTGTCAAAAATGACGAACACAGAACCCAAGTCGAGGAGTTTTGGGGAATCGCACCCGGAACCATTTCGCCGAATCCAGGCCGCAATGCTTGGGAGATGATTACCGGCTTAGAAACGGGTGATGTTGAGTTGCTGTGGATTGCCGCAACTAATCCAGTGGTGAGTATGCCGGATTTGGAACGGACAAAAGCTGCTTTGTTGCGATCGCCCTTGACGATTTATCAAGAAGCCTACTATCCCACCGAAACCTCAGCCTACGCCCACATCCTGCTGCCGGCAACCCAGTGGAGCGAAAAAACCGGAGTGATGACGAATTCCGAACGCCGCGTGACGTTTTGTCCCGGTTTCGATCCGCCATCCGGCGAAGCGCGCGACGACTGGAAGATTTTTGCAGAAGTCGGCCGCCGGTTGGGTTTTGCCGAACACTTTGCTTTCGACAGCAGCGCCGATATATACAAAGAATACGTGCAGTTGACACGCGATCGTCCCTGCGACGTAACAGGCCTCAGCCATGAATATTTGCGCCTTCAAGGCCCCCAACAGTGGCCCTGTCCCGAAAATCAGCCTCCCCATCCAGCGACTGAAGCTAAACGGCTGTATACTGACAGGCGTTTTCACACTCCTGACGGGCGGGCGAGATTTTCGGCCTATCACTCCCGGGGACTAGCAGAACCACCAGATCCCGACTATCCGTTTGTGTTGACAACGGGAAGACTTTACGGACACTGGCATACGATGACGCGCACGGGGAGAACAGAGAAAATTAATAAATTGCACCCAGATCCGTTTTTGGAAATTCACCCGCGCGATGCTGCTAAATTGCAGATTAAGGAGGGGGATTTGCTAGAAGTTCGATCGCGCCGCGGTAAGGCTCAGTTTCCCGCAAAAGTCACCAAGGCGATCGCCCCTGGTACGCTATTTGTACCGATGCACTGGGGTTCTCTGTGGGCAGAAAGTGCTGAAGCCAATGCCATGACTCATGCTGCAAGTTGTCCAGATTCCAAACAGCCCGAGTTAAAAGCTTGTGCGGTGCAGTTAGTGCTGATTGGGGCAGAAGTGGCCGCAGAAGTTGGGGAGTTTAATTGGGCAAAATCCACCGTCACGGTCAATTCTTGAGTTGCCGTCCAACTTTACCTTGGTTTCTTGCCACAGACTCAAATAAAATTCTAGTTTTATTGTCAATAAACCCAGTTTCTTAGCTATGGCTGAGGCACAATCGCAGGGTACTCTACAGCAATCAAGACCTTTGTCAGTCGATTTTCTATTTTTCGATTTTCCATTTTTCGATTTACTCCACAGATGCAATCTGGGAGTTGGAACTTTGGCGTTGGCCGTTCGCTTGTCGAAGGGTCTCAAATTTTGGGATCTCCACGACTTAAGTCCGAGGCTTGTACCTGTTTTTGGGAAAGGTTATCGAGTAATTTTGAGTTATTACCAGAAAGAATTGGTTGAAAGCCCCAAGTCTTTGAGGGAGAAATTAAAATCAGACTATTCATTACTCCAATCCTCGGACTTCCAGGTAGAGGTCGCTATCAAACTGTCAAGCGGTCAACAGTCAACTGTCAACTGTTGAAGCACCCGACAAGCTGCGTTCTCCCGCAGAGTTCGCGAATCAAGAAAATTAAATTTATTTTTTCTAGTTTTTCCTGCTTTATTCGGGGTTTTTCCTGATTCCTTGTTCCTGATTCCTGATTCCTGATTCCTGATTCCTGATTTTTTGTCGATCGAGCGGATCGGAAAAATTGCAGTTTGCACCTATAGGTGCTATGCTATTTTTATAAGGCTTTATTTTCGGCAGTACAGTTCGTTCGATCGGCGTTCCTCCGGATTTAAATCTCTACAACCTCGATTCTGGAGAATGTTCAATGTCAATCTATGTCGGCAATTTATCCTACGAAGTAACGCAGGAGCACCTCAACCAAACTTTTGGAGAGTACGGCACAGTAAAGCGCGTTCAATTGCCTGCTGACCGCGAAACAGGTCGGATGCGCGGTTTCGCTTTCGTAGAAATGTCTACTGAAGCAGAAGAAGCAGCAGCCATTGAGGCTCTTGACGGTGCTGAGTGGATGGGTCGCGACCTCAAAGTCAACAAGGCAAAACCCCGCGAAGAGCGCGGTTCTTCCAACAGCGGCAACTGGGGCAACAACGACCGCTCTTCTCGCCGCTACTAAAACACCCAAGCTAAATTTTTAGCTTGACCGTGTGTTCGACAGGGCGAAAATGCAGTCAACAATCCTTATCTGTTGAGAATAAGTAGTTGATTGTGCGATCGTACCGCGTCTGAAAGTCCTCAAACTCTTGATAAGCTAGAGTTTGAGGTTTTTTTATTGGTAAAATTTCTGAATCGGGAAATGGACTGCGTGCGATCGATTTCGGAGCTGACCCGAAAACCTGTAAAATAATGACCGACAGAAAAAATAACCTTCCTCAGACTCCGGTTTTCCGAGGGAAACAAGCAATCACAGAGTTTCGGGATTGCCAAGTGTACCGAAGAATGACAGAATGATCGACGATCGCTAAATCACGGGTATGCTGAAAAAACTATTTAGGCAAATTGTTAAGTCAGGCAGTGATGAAGATTTTCTGCACTTTACAGAAAATGTAGAAGTCATAATATCTAAAATTCTCTCACTGGCGATGATTTTGGTAATTATTGTCAGCGTTTGCGATTTGATGCTTTTTTTAGCAAAAGAATTGTTTAACGACCACGAGACTTTTTTATTAAAAGATACGTTGTTTGTCATATTCGGGTTGTTTTTAAATGTTTTAATTGCCCTGGAAATCTTGGAAAATATTACAGCTTATCTGAAAAAGCACGTAATTCAAGTAGAGCTAGTTATTGTAACTTCTTTGATAGCAGTATCTCGAAAAATTATCATTCTTGACCTAGAAAAAAAAACAGCAGCCGACTTAATTGGTTTAGCGGCAGCAATTTTTGCGCTTTCCATCAGTTACTTAATCGTGCGGTTGGCCAATAAAGGAAAAGATTAACACTGGGAATGGGGCATGGTTCGTAGTGCGGACTTCAGTCCGCTTTCTCGCTGCGGACTGAAGTCCGCACTACGAACCTTATCATTCGTAATTGGGGATTGTTAATAACTAATAGTAACTCTGGCTTGGCTTTAATAAAAATTGGCTGTATTTTCTAGAAAAATGGGCGGTTGAAACCTCCGTCTTATCTAGATGTCTTCCAGCAAACCAGCAGGAGGCACAATTTCAATTCTGCCTTTTTCCAAATCAACAATTGGCACAATCTCTTGCACAAACGGAATCAAAATTTTGGTTGACTTAGGTTCTTTAACGCGGATTTTCCGTGGTTTGCGGGTATTTCTGGGATCGGCGTTTGCTGTGGGAGTTTCCGGGCGTTTTGGCTTAGATACTTCTGGGGGGACAACTTCCGGCGCTGTGAGATTAGTTTCTACCTCTAAAAGGTCGTTACCTGCGGGGATAATATCGCTTACCTTGCCTAAGATTTCGCCAGTTAACTGGTTAAACACTTCCATGCCGATCAAATCTTGGACGTAAAACTCATCAGGTTCGAGGTAAGGTCGATCGCCCTTTTCGATTAACAACTTACATCCCCGTAGTGCTTCAGCGCCATCGCGGTCTTCTACACCCTCCACCTCTACAGCATACAACCCTTTGCCCGGAATGTAACGACCCCCCAAAAATTCGATCGGTTCCGGTTCAGTTTTCTTAGGGCGCAAAAGCCACCGCCTCCCCGGTTCAATAAACCTTTCCGGGAAATCCGAATCGGGATAGACTCGCACTTCCCCGTATAAACCTTGAGCTGCTACAATTGTACCGATTTCTATCCACTCACTCATAAATTTTATCACTCAAATTGCTAATAATTAGTCAGTTGACATTGGGCAAACAGGGCATTGGCCAAACAGGGCATTGGGCAAACAGGGCATTGGCCAAACAGGGCATTGGCCAAACAGGGCATTTTTCTTACATCGAGCCTCAAACATCAATGAGTTAAATCCCTTGCCGAAGTTCTTTATATCCGTTACATCTGAGATATTGCACCATTCTCAACTAGCATTTCAGGGATGGGCATCCTGCCCGTCCCACAAGAAAATTCATCTTTTGTGGAACAGGCATCTTGCCTGTTCTTGAGAATGGTGCTAGATGTGAGTTAGATCCGTTATTAAATCAGTTACCAGAAAGAATTGGTTGAAAGTCGGAACCCTTTGAGGAAGAAATTAAAATCAGACTATTTATTACTCCAATACTCGAACTTAAGGCTAGAGGTCACTCTCAAACTGTCAACTGTCAACTGTCAACTGTCAACTGTCAACTGTCAACTGTTTACACCAACCCACTTCTCAGTGCGACAACCGCTGCTTGCACGCGATCGTCCACAGCCAACTTATTCATAATACCGCGAACATGAGTTTTAATAGTATTTGGACTCAAATAAAGTGCCGCCGCTATCTCCGGATTGCTGTTACCTTCCACCATTAACTTTAACACCTCTAATTCCCGCTGTGACAATTGGCCAAAAGTAGTTGTAGAGGCTGGTGTAGGCGGTTTGAGGTGATCGATGACAGTCCGAGCAATTTGAGGATCGAGGTAAGTAGCCCCCTCTGCTGCCGCTGCAATCGCTGCTAACAGCCTGTCTACGGAAGCACCTTTAATACAATAAGCATCAGCACCGCTAGAAAGGGCAGCAATAATTTCAGTTTCAGCGGTATGAGAAGTTAACATTACCACTCTAACTTCCGGCAGTTGTGCTTTAATTTGCTGCGTCGCTGCTATGCCATCCAGTCGTGGCAAACCGATATCCATTACAATAATATCTGGTTTCAGCTTCAGTGCGGCTGCTACGCCTAAATATCCATCTTCTGCTTGTCCTACTATTTCTATTTCTGGGGAATCGGCTAAAACTTGCTCTAATCCCAGTTGCATCATCGGATCGTCTTCAACAATTAGAATTTTCATAGGAAGAGTTGACAGTTGACAGTTGACAGTTGACAGTTGACAGTTGGTAGAAGGAAGAAAGAAAGAAAGAAAAACAATTCGTGCATCCCTGACTAATGACTACTGTGGGCGAGAACGTAAGCTCGCACTAATGATTAAGGTTCGGGAGCAGAGACTAATGACTAATAACGTTCGCGAGCGGGGACAGCACTAATAACGTTCGCGAGCGGGGACAGCACTAATGACTAATGACTAATGACTAACTTTTAAAACTTCTACAAATTCGCCAGGGCAAATCCAGGTTTCCGATGCGGGCAAAACTGCTAAACCAGTCGTATTTGCGAGGTTAATTAAATTTGCTGAATTTTGGCTGCCGCTTGCAGGTTCAAATTCCCAGAATCCGGCAACTAAATGTAGTTTACCCCAAACATAAGTTTCGCGCTTGCCTGGCGATCGCAATTCAACATCACATCGAGCCCGCACAAACTCCGGGCCCCAAGCATCCGCGCCCAGCCCAGACATCTTTCGCAAAGCAGGCACAACAAACCGCCAACAGCATACTAAAGCCGAAACTGGATTTCCCGGCAAACCAAAATAGAGACAATCCGAACTCGCAATCGGCAAATCGGATTTTTCTTCATCTCGTTTAAATACAGCGACAGTCAAAGGTTTACCCGGCTTAATCGCCACAGAACTAATGTGAACTTTGCCTTGCAACTGGGCCAATATTTGCTCAATATAATCGTAATCTCCTACAGAAACACCGCCCGTAGAAAGCACCACATCTGCTATCGAAATAGCCTGAGCGATTGCATCCTTTAGCGCATCTTTACTGTCAGGAATAATCCCCAATCGAATCGGTTCAAATCCCATTTGAGTCAACAACACTGTCAAAGCATACTGATTTGAATCTACCAGTTTACCGTAAGTCAAAGTTTGGTCTGGCGATACCAATTCGTCACCCGTAGAAAAAATAGCCACCCGCAAACGCCGATAAACAGGAACTTGAATGCACTGTGCAGTTGCTAATACCGCCATTTCTGGGGCGTTGATAACCGTACCCGGAGTTAGTAAAGTTGTTCCTGCTTGATAAAAAGCACCTTTGTGTCTGACAAATGCTTGCGGCTTTTCAGGAGAAACTAAGATGAAAATGCGATCGCCCTCACGCCTCGTTTCTTCCTGCATAACGACTGTATCAGCACCATCCGGCATCATCGCGCCCGTAAAAATTCGGGATGCTTGGCCCGATTGTAGCGTAGTTTGAGGCGGATATCCGGCTGGAATCTCCTCGACTACTTCCAGTACCGCAGGTTTTTCGGCACTGCAATTTTCCACATCAGCAAACCGCACGGCATAGCCATCCATTGCCGAATTGTCCCAATAAGGAAAATCGAGGGAACCGGTGACGGGTGCAGCCAAAATGCGCCCCGATGCTGCCAACAAGTCTACAATTTCTACATCCCGCTGACTGTCGAGGGATTGCGCCAAATTTAGAACGATAGATTCTGCTTCTTTTACGGACAGCATCAGTGTCACCCAGTTTAACAAGACTTTTATTAGTTTAGCAAATCAGCAGCTATAGTGGAAATGTATTTTTTGATTCGTCTGCGGTAAACCGTCCTTTTGTCGTGCTTCGCTTATGACTATTTTTCGCTCAGCTTTGCGACTCAATTGTTTGTCTCTATTGCTGGTGGGATTTCTGGTTGTCTTGACTCAACTTTCAGGCTTGCAAGTCAGCGATTTATTCTTTCACCCTTTTTTCTCCCCCAATCCCAATGTCGCCTTATTAACTCGCACATTTCAAGTATTATCTGTTGTGCCAGTTATTGTTTGTAGCTTTAGCTATGGATTGGCTAAAACTATGCAACTACGTCCTACGGAAACTCGATTTATTCTGTTCTCTGCTTTGTTGACAGGCGCTTTTCTGCTCAATGAAATTTACAGAATTCATCTATATATTAGCGCCTTGGGAATTCCTAAGTTAGGAGTGAGTTTGTTGTACGCTATATTTGTGTTCTCCTACGGATGGTTTTTTCGGCGAGAATTACAGTCTACTCCCTACAAAATCTTGTTGGCTGGATTGGGATTGTTGTTTTTTGCGATCGGTATGGACGCGCTGAGGTTAGAAGACAAAATATTAGCTAGTTTGTTAGAAGGGGTTCCCAAGTTATTGAGCGAAATCAACATTACATTTTATTATTGGTATATCTGCAAATCTGTTCTGGCAAAAAGTTTTCATAACAAGATGAACGCGTCATTATAACTTTGTGATAGAATGCTAGCAGTATCTCCAAAAATCTTCCGGCTTCAAAAATAGCATTCTCCGGTTTGCGATTTACACAACCTGCATCGCCCGGCCTTTATCTGCGGTTAAAATAGTCCAAGTGCAGCCTCTAAAATACCATGCTAGCAGTTACCATCAACTTTAATGCGATCGCCCAAATTATATCGCTTCCTGTTGGATCGGAATGATTTAACCGCAGAGGGCGCAGAGAACACAGAGAGAGATAAGAGAGATGATTGCACAATCTGCATCGCTCGCCACTCACCTGCGGTTACAATAGTCCAAGTGCAGCCTCTAAAATATCATGCTAGCAGTTACTATCAACTTTAATGCGATCGCCCAAATCACTGACGACCAATTTTATCAACTGTGTCGCCAAAACCCCGAGGTCAAATTTGAACGCAACGCCACAGGAGAAATAACCGTCATGTCACCCACAGGAGGAGAAACCGGAAATTACAATTTTGAAATAGCTACTGATTTTGGAATTTGGAACAGACGAACTAAACTAGGAGTTTGTTTCGATTCTTCAACTTGCTTCAAACTCCCCAGCGGTGCCAATCGTTCCCCCGATGTTTCTTGGATTAAACAAGAAAGATGGGATGCACTCACTCCCGAAGAAAAACAAAAGTTTCCTCCGATTGCCCCAGATTTTGTCTTAGAGTTAATGTCGCCGACAGACAGTTTAAAAGATGCTCAAGATAAAATGCAAGAATACATGGACAACCAAGTAAGACTCGGCTGGTTAATCAACCGCAAAACGCGCCGAGTTGAAATCTACCGCCAAGGACAAGAAAAAGAAATTTTGGAATGTCCCGCAGAACTTTCGGGAGAAGATATTTTACCCGGTTTCGTGCTAAACTTGCAAACAATATGGATGTAAATATAGGATTCCTAAATGATTGATGAAGATTTGTAGGGGTAGTGCCCCCGTGCCTACCCCTTATCTATCCGGGCAACCACGGTCTTTAAGAACCCCATACAAAAATTATGAACATGATGCGAGGACTTATATAGACATTTTCCATTTATCAGCGTTGATTTGCGTTCATCTGCGGTTAAAATAAAAAAATATCATGGAAACCAATACAGAAACAACTACGACGACGGGCTTATTAAAGAAAGAGGGCTAAAGCCCAACAACGTACCTTATCTTTGTGAGAACTGCTATAACTAGACATTCTGCATTTATCAGTGTTCATCTGCGGTTAAAATAAAAAAATATCATGGAAACCAATACAGAAACAACTACAACGACGGGCTTAACAGCCGAACAACACAAACAAAAAATGCAGCGCCGACAAGAAGTTCAGGCGCAGCGAATTGCTAATGCGGCTGAAGATAAAGGTTTGATAATTGTGAATACGGGTAACGGTAAAGGCAAAACTACGGCTGCTTTAGGCATGGTTTTGCGATCGCTCGGTCACGGCTACCGCGTCGCCATAGTACAATTTATTAAAGGAGCTTGGGAACCGGCAGAGAAAGCCGTTTTTGAACTCTGGGAAAATCAGCTAGAATTTCATGCCATGGGTGAAGGCTTTACCTGGGATACGCAGGATCGCGATCGAGATATTGCTACTGCTCAAAAAGCCTGGGATAAAGCTGTAACTTTTATCTGCAATCCTGAGTTTAGGTTGGTCTTGCTAGATGAAGTCAATATAGCATTAAAGTTGGGTTATTTGCAAGTCGAACAAGTGCTCGCAGCTTTAGAACAAAAACCCAAAGACTCTCATGTAATTCTCACCGGCAGAGGCGCGCCACCCGAATTAATTGAACGCGCCGACTTGGTGACGGAAATGACTTTGGTTAAGCATCCATTTCGAGAACAAGGTATTAAAGCTCAAGCTGGTATTGAGTATTAGACTTGAATTGCAAAAATCGGAAAACACTCTGAAATTATCTGCGTTAGTCTGTGTTTATCTGTCTGACATCTGCGGTTTCTGGAGCGCTCGAAGACTTATGCAAATCTTGTCTATTAATCTTATACCATTTATCTAAAATTGTGCAACACTCTTCGACCCCCCCTAACCCCCCCTTGCTAAGGGGGGGGACAAGAATACTGTTATTTCCTTGAAAATTGGTATTAATTGCTAAATCTTCAATTTTTTCAAGAATTGCAAATCTTGCCACGCTTGAATGACGTTGCCTTGCATTAAAGCGGCTAAACCGTTTAAAATTCTAATTTCCGGTAGGTTGGGATTGAGGGCGAGGGCGGGTTTTAAAGCTGTTTCGGCGGCTTTTGGGTGCCAGCCGTAAATCTGGACGAAGGCGAGATAAGCGTAAGCATAGGGGTTTTGAGAGTCGAGTTGCGTAACTTTTTCTAAAGCCGCGATCGCACTTTCGACATTCTGCTGCAATACTCTAGAAAATGCCAAAGCATAGGCGAATTCTAGATTGTTTGGTTCCTGCTTCAGCCGATATGCTAAGGCTTGTTCCGCTTGCACGGTATAATCTTGAGTTGGATCGTACTGATTGATGCGTCCAATCTGCTCGAATACTGGTTCCAAACCGGGCAATCCTTTGGGTAAATTAACCGCCATCGCCCGCAATTGAGTTACCAAATCTAACTCGGGCGTATCTTCATTTTCTGGGACTTGCTCGACGATTTTCAACTTTTTCCGATCTTTGTTGTCCGTGCGAGTCTGGGAAGCAATAACCTCGGGCTGAGCGTCGATTTTAAGCGTTACCTGCGGCACGTTGATGGGATAAGTTTCCCCGGTTTGGCGATTGAGATACGTTGCTTGCAGATTGTAGCTTCCCGGTGCAATATTAGCAGGAGTTAGCATCGCCGTGCGATCGACTACTC
This sequence comes from Microcoleus sp. CAWBG27, assembly GCF_020883145.1. Lineage (NCBI taxonomy): Bacteria > Bacillati > Cyanobacteriota > Cyanophyceae > Oscillatoriales > Microcoleaceae > Microcoleus > Microcoleus sp. CAWBG27. Next base: position 122,287 of record NZ_JAHREU010000006.1, on the reverse strand, counting down.
GAAACCCCACAGCAAATTGATCGGCTTCGAGCATTCCCGGATGCAAAGTTGCCTGCCCGATCGCGCGATCGTGTAAAATCCTCACAGTCTGTCCCGATCGAATATCACCAGACTGCTGATTTTGCCACGTTAACAAGACTAAACCAGACTGCAACTGCTGCCAAGGCCCAGACCAAATATAAGTCACCGGCAACGCCACACCGGGAACCGGTTTTGCCAAAACAGTTACTTGCTCTAATTGTACTTGCGATCGCGCTTCCGGCAACGGCTGTACTTCCACCGGGTGCAACTGCTTGCGGTAAAGATTCAAATTAGTATTGTCAGGCAAAACCCAACTTTTTTGCAAGTTAAACTTACCGCCAGTTTCAATCGCCGCCACCGCTGCATTTTGAGCTTTTTTAATCCGTTCCCGAATCGAACCTTGCGGGCCTGTTTTGGTAACAAACCAAGAAAGCGATCGCACATCTTGCGGCACTTCTTTTAAATTGGTTCCCACCTGTCGCCCGTAAACCTGAAAATTCGCCAAAGCACCGTAATAATTCAAATTGTGCTGGTTAATTTCCGGTGTGGAAGGCAACACGCCCAAAGTCGATTGCAAATAAGGTTCGGTATCAATAATTTCGGCAATTACTTCTTGGTGCGGCCACTCTTTCCCTAAGTAAGGATAGCTAGAATTGCCAGGACTAACAATTTGAACGGAGTTATGTCCCAAACCACCTCCCAGCGGCCAGATATGGAACAGCATCGCTAGAATTCCTAAGCCAATTGTTCCCCAACGAATTTGCTTTCCCCAACGCTGCGGCCACAGGGTTAAACAGTAGGCTAAAAATATTGCTAGTATTGGTAAATAAGGTATCACATATCGGTCATCTTTGTTGATATTTAGGGAATTAATTAAATAAGCTCCTATCCAAAATACCGCCAGCCACCGACAGGAATCAAGGTACAAGATTGACTGACTGTCCGCTCGATTTCGCCAATAATAGAGTATAAATCCGACTAAGGGAATCAGTAACAGAGGCCAGGAAACGTGTTCTGGTAAGTGCTGAATATAGTAAATCCAAGCACCGATCGTATTCAAGCCCGGATCTCCTTCGGCGATCGCAGAATCGAACGTTGCCCGTTTTCCCCCGGTCAAAATTAACAGCCAATTGGTTTTTGCCCACGGGCCAAACACGGCAGCAGACAGCAACAAAGCACCAGCTAATTGAGCTAATCTTCCCCAAGCTTTTTGCCGCACTGCACCAACTGCTAACCACAGAATCGGTGCAAACAAAAATAATACTGTAGTGTGTTTAACTAATATTGATAAGCCGAGAGAAATTCCAAAAGCGATCGCCCAAAAGAAAGATAATCGATTCAGGTAAAATGCTTTACGATTTTCCTGATTTTTTCTCTCCGTTATATACACTACAAAATCCGCTGCCACATTTTCTTGTTGTTTCCACATTGTCAGACAATAGAAACAAAAAGTAATCGCAGCAGTTAGGGGAAAATCTAGTAAAAATTGCAAGCGGAAGCGATAAAGTCCCGGTAACAAAACACAAATAGCAGCAGCCCACAAACCAACTTGCCTGTTAAATAATTTGGTGCCCAAATTGTAGACTGAGGCGAGCAGAATAGCACTAAATAATAAATGAACGAGGGTTGCCCGATCGCCCCCAGTACCAAAAATATGCAGAAACGGCACCGTTAAGATGTACACCAAGGGCGGAATCTTCGTCGAAAGCAGCCAGAAACTTGTCCACCAGTCGCCGGAAAACCACTGAGGATGCTGCAACGCCTGTAAGTAATTCAGCGTGCTAGTGAGGTATTCTGCTTGATCCCAGGCGGGTACAGATCGATCGCAGGCAAACCAGAGGCGATCGCTAATTGCTGCCAGCAGCCAAATTATCCCCAAGAGTGGCAGACTGTTGCCCCCGCTGTCCCGATGTTGCTGTGCCATTGCGATTTTTGGATTTTAGGCGTGCAGCTTTTAGCTTACAGGTGGGCGGTTCCGGGCGCTCTAAAAATTATTTTGAAAAAGTGCTTGCTAAATTCCGTATGTGTCTGCTAAGGTAGTTAAGCGCGAAAAAACAAGCCGAGATAGCTCAGTTGGTAGAGCAGTGGACTGAAAATCCACGTGTCCGGAGTTCAAATCTCCGTCTTGGCATCGCAAAGCCCTCACAAAGTTGAGGGCTTTTTATTTGGGGAAAATACGGGCTGTGCAGTCAATTATTTTTGAGTCAGATAGTTACAGGTTTTCTAGGCAAATATTACACTTGCCTCGGACAACCATTTTGTAAGGTGTGACCCTTACTGGACGTACTACTACGCCCTGTATTCCCTCAGCAAAAGCGTTGGGAAATGCTTTTTTGACAATGTTAGCGCTGCCATTCACATCCGCATTGATCAGTCTGCCGTCACCAGCACGAAACAAACCTCGCTTAATTCGTTTACCTTTGTACTCTGAATGCTTGACACAAGGTTCATTATCTAAAAAAGAACACTTTGAAGTGTAACTTTCTTCAATAACTTTCACAACTATTCCTACTAACTGCGCTTTGTAAGTTAGCATTTCAATAAACCTTGCATGAGGTATTGCTGTGAAATTCTGATTGTTCCGCTTTCCGAGATTTATTCCCTGTTTCCAATTATCGTTTTTACCAATCACCAGTGTCCCGATTCGGTTAGCTGCCAGATGATTGATGATGAATCGACTTGCGTTGTGCAGGTAATTATCTACTTTTACATTACGCTTGTGAGTTAAATGATTGATCTTGATTGATGTTTGTCTCTCCCCCTTCAAGTATGACTGCAATACTGATTTATTTTTGTGATAGTAGGCATTGATTGATTTGAGAGGTTTGCCATTTATTATTAGCGGAACCAACCCTTTTTGATTGGATGTAATTGTCGCTAAGTTATTTAAGCCAATATCAATACCTGCTATCCCTTCAACACCTGATAATGAGCCAGTTACATCCTTGGGTTCGTAAACTACCTCTATCGAGTAATGGTAAGTTTTTGGGACGATTCTGACTTGATTTACTTGGCTAACTTTAGTCGTCAGAAATATCTGGGTCAAAGAGAGATTGATGATTCCTTTTTTGAGCCATTCTTTACTGATGGCTTGAGCGGTGTAAGTCAGGACATTTCTGCCTAATGTTTTGTGTTTGTATCTGGGTATTTTGGGTCGGGCTTTGAATTTATCTGGATGTAGGTTATATTCCTTGGTAGCTGCAAAAAATGATTTCCAGCTTTCATGCAATCTCAATAATACTTGCTGAGATACTTTGGCTGGTAATGCTAGATAGTCAGTCTTTCCCTGACATATTTTCTGTATTTTGTAATAATCTAGGTATTCTCCCGAGCTGATAAATTTTTGTCGGATTAGGTAGTTAGCGTAGTTGAAAAGATTCTTAGAAAGAAAGCACAAATTATCTAGCTGCTTGTATAGCCAGTGGTTTCGATCGATAATGTGCTTGGAAACGAGCTGCATTGTTTAGCCGTGATTTTTGACTATACTATACTATACATGGCTATTAATGGCTATAAAGTCAATGAAGTTTTACAATACCCTGCTAATTCTGGAATTTCACCAGCCCGCTGCCACTCAGCTTCCCCAAGTCTCACTTTGGTGCGATCGGTAATCTTCTGAACCTCCAATAGTTGCAATTTGGTATATGGCCCTTCAGGTTGACCGCTGCGAAATACATACCATTCAGAAGCCTCGGGAGGTGATGCCACCCGTCTCACGGATTTGACTCGGTTCATACCCGATTCAAATTTCATCTGATTGAGTTCTTGCTCTATGGGATCGATCGTCTTGCCACGATTTGTAGAAGGCGAAGAAGTTGCCAATTTTTGAGAGGCTTTGTGGTTGATCTTCCAAAGCCACGCACCTACGACACCAAACAAACTAAAAACGCCTCCCCCAACGGCAGGTATTAACGCAGGATGAGGCGGGCTGTATTTTTCTGGCTGCGCTGGGGTCGGGGCTGGTGTAGGAGTTGGACTAGAGCGGTTGTCGTAATCTGAGTAGTCTTTATCTCCGTAATACCGTCGATTGCCACGAGGTCGCTTCTTTTTTTGAGCGTAAACCGGAATAGAAGCGACTAGAGCTGAAGCCCCAGTAACTAAAAGTAGCACTTTGCGGCGCGACAGCTTAGAATTAGTCATTTTTCTGGTAGATGATGGGTATCACTATTTTCCCAGAACATAACAATATTGCGGTCATCTGGTAGAAAAGTATTGTTGTGATAATAAGATTTTATCAGATGTTAGGGTCAGCTTTTGTATTTGTAAAAAGACCAGACTTGATGATTCGATCAACCCAAATATTTGAAATTGTCAATAAACGCTCTATTTTCATCGGGAAACATTGCCTCAAAATTTTGGTAAATATGTCGCATATTCGGAAATTTCACTAAGTTTCACAGTTTTTGACACACTCTCGTGCTTTGCAAAACTTTTCCTGCAATTGTTCTCGCACACTCTCTAAGGGAATTCCCTCACCCCGCGATAGTTCCGCCTCCGCTTCCTTAATGGACTGACGCACTTCCTCCTCCCACTCCGAATAATGCTTCTGGGTTTGCGCCAGAGTATGGAGGGCTTTGGTGATTACTTCGGAGGGCGAACTAAACGACCCCTGGGCCAATTGCGCCTCGATCAATTGCATCTGCTCTGGACTTAAAGTAATATTCATTACGCCACCTCCCTCAGACTGATCCATGTTTTAAGAATAGCGCGAGATTCGGTCAGAGCGATCGCCCCAAAATCATACATGACAATTGCAAATCCGATCGCTTGTCGCTGCTTTCGTCATCGCCACAATTGCTAAATCAACAACTCAACCGCGTTATAACGATCGCATTAATATCGGAAAATTTCTGATTTAGAGTCAACATAATTTTCCTTCTCTTCCCCTAAAAGCCTCGCAATCTCGATCGAACTCATGAAATATTCTGGCAATTTTTGATTGACAAAAAGCAGTATTTCTAGTAAGCAAGCTCAAAAATGGTGTTAAACTCATCTGGCTCGGAGAATCACCCAGCCGGAAACAACAGGCTACAATCAATAATAGATTCTATTTCCATAACAATACTGTTTATAGCTTGAACTCCTCAGTGCCCTACAACAACACCTCAACTCAATCCTTTCAATTTGACTCAATTGACAGCGCCCTCGCAGACCTGAAAGCAGGTCGGATGCTGGTAGTAGTCGATGACGAAAACCGCGAAAACGAAGGCGACGTGATTTGTGCCGCCCAATTCGCCACCCCCGACAATATCAATTTCATGGCAGTACAGGCCCGGGGTTTGATTTGTCTGGCATTGACCGGCGATCGACTCGATCGCCTAGAACTGCCTCTCATGGTCAGCAAAAACACCGACAAGAACCAAACTGCCTTTACCGTCAGCATCGATGCAGTCAACGGCGTCAGTACCGGTATCTCCGCCGAAGACCGCGCCCGCACCATCCAAGTAGCCATCCACCCAGATACCAAACCTCAGGATTTGCGCCGTCCCGGTCATATTTTCCCGCTGCGGGCGATCGACGGTGGCGTCCTCAAACGCGCCGGACACACCGAAGCATCAGTTGACCTCGCCAGACTCGCCGGCCTCTATCCCAGCGGCGTCATCTGCGAAATTCAAAACCCCGACGGTTCGATGGCGAGGTTGCCCGAATTGATCGAATACGCCAAAACCCACAACCTCAAAATCATCAGCATTGCTGACTTAATTAGCTACCGCCTCAAGCACGATCGATTTGTCCGCCGCGAAACCGTCGCCAAATTGCCGACTGAATTCGGCGAGTTTACGATCTACGCCTACCGCGACACTCAAGACAATTCAGAACACGTTGCCATTGTCAAGGGCGAGCCGGCAGAATTTAAAGACAAACCCGTGATGGTGCGGGTGCATTCGGAATGTCTGACCGGAGATGCTTTGGGATCCCTGCGGTGCGACTGTCGGATGCAACTGCAAGCGGCACTCAAAATGATCGAAAATGCCGGTTGCGGCATCATAGTTTACTTGCGCCAAGAAGGTCGGGGGATTGGACTGGTCAATAAACTCAAAGCTTACTCGCTGCAAGATATCGGATACGATACCGTAGAAGCTAACGAACGCTTGGGCTTTCCCGCCGACTTGCGAAACTACGGCGTTGGAGCACAAATGCTTAACGATTTGGGAGTGGAAAAAATTCGGTTGATTACCAACAACCCGCGCAAAATTGCCGGTTTGAAAGGTTACGGCATTGAAGTAGTCGATCGCGTCCCCTTACTCATTGAAGCCACAGATTACAACTCGATCTATCTGGCAACCAAAGCCGAAAAACTAGGTCATATGCTGCTGCAAACTTATTTAGTCACAGTAGCGATTCAGTGGAACGAAACGAAGTCGGATGGAAGTCGGAAGAAGGAAGAAGCAAGAGGTTCGAGGGAAGAAGGAAAAGAGGAAGATTCTGCCATCCAAAATCGCTACGAACACCTCGAAAAACTGCGGCAATTGGCCGCTAGCCACGACTTACTGCTGCAAGAAGAAGCACGGCCGGTGGGCATCGCTTTGTTTGGAGAAGGTTCCCTCATCGTTCATTTAGGCTTCGATCAAGTCGGACTCGCAGCTCCCGACTGGTACTCGGAGACAAACCATCCTTACGTCAAGGCGATCGGCCAAATTCTTGAATCTATCAGCACAGAGTCCGACTTGCAAACATTAGAATTCATGGTTTCCTCCGGCGCAGATCCGCTCAAAACCCTGCAAGTCCAGCTCGATCGCGAAAGCTTGCCCCTGGAACAAGTCGCATCCGCCTGTGCGAAGCTTCAACCTCAAAAAATCTATAGTTTTTCCGCTATTCCCGATTCTGCCCTCGAAATGTCAAGCTAAGGTCATCAATTGACAATTGACAGTTGACAGTTGACAGTTGACAGTTAACAGCTACCCATAGCCGTCGATAGAAGAGGATTGAAGCAATGAATCATTTTGTTTGATTTCCCCCCTTTAGGGGGAGGCTTCAGACCCAATCTTCAGGCGTGAAGAATCAAGAGGCAAATCGATATGGAAATGAACGTTGGTGACTTTTTGCACCGGCTCGACCTCAGGGGACAACCGCTTAAAGGCACCAACCTCGGCGGTGCGGAACTCCGGGGAGCAAACCTCAGGGGAACAGATCTCCGAGAAACCAATCTCAGCGACGCAATTCTCAGGTATGCAGATCTGATCGAAGCGGATCTCACCCGCGCCAATCTTAGCGGGGCGGATTTAGCTGAGTCATTTCTGAATTTAGCCAACCTCACCAGAACCGATTTGACCGGTGCTGTCCTCCGAGAAGCTACTCTCGTAGGAGCAGAACTCACGGGAGCCAACCTCAAACAAGCAAGTTTGATCAAGGCCAATTTAGTGGGAGCCAATCTCCAGCAAGCCAACTTAACCAGAGCCAATCTCAGTGGAGCAGATTTGCGAGGCTCTCAGATGACTGGCGTTATTTTAGACAAGACAGTCTACAACAACCGGACAATGTTTCCCGACGATATTGACCCCGCTGCATTGGGAGCAATTTTGCTAGCTCCCAATGCCTCGCTCCCGGGCTTAAATCTGGCTATGGTAGATTTGACCGGAGCCGATTTAAAAGGAGCCGATTTGCGGCGGACAAACTTATACAAAGCTATTTTATTTGGAGCAAAGCTCGATCGGGCAAACTTAGCAGGAGCCAACATTAGCGGCGCAGACTTGAGGGAAGCCAGTCTGAGCGGCACGATTTTAGAAAAAGCTGTTTACAGCAACCAAACATTCTTTTCAGAAGGCATTGACCCCCGTCTTGGCGGAGCTTATTTAATTGCTCCCAATGTATCGCTGCAAGGGGTCAACTTAACCGGAGCCGACTTAAACGGGTCAGATTTAAGCGGAGCTAATTTGAGCGGTTCTAACTTGAGTTCGGTCAATCTCAAAAATGTAGACCTCAGTAAAGCTAGCTTAAAAAAAGCTTACCTCAAAGGTGCAAACTTGGAGGGAACAGACTTGAGAGGAGCTGATTTAAGCGGCGCAATTTTGCACCAAGTAAATTTGAGTTCTTCTGACCTCCGGGGTGTAGACTTAACAAGGGCTGACCTCAGTGGCGCTAATTTGAGCGATGCCGATTTGAGGGAAACAGATTTCACCGGAGCTACTTTGCTGTTCGCAAACTTGAGCGGCGCCGACTTGAGAGGTGTAGACTTGACAAAAGCCGACCTCAGCGGCGCTAAGTTAAATGAAGCAGATCTCAGAAAAGCAGATTTGATGAGAGTAAATTTGGAGGGAGCCGATTTAACTGAGGTAGACTTGAGCGATGCTCATTTATTCCGAGTTAATCTTAGAGGTGCTAACCTTAAAGGTGCAAATCTTAAAGGCGCAAGTTTAAAAGGGGTATCTTTGACCGATGCTTATTTGAGCGAAACGGATTTGACTGATGTAGATCTGAATCCGAGTTTCTTTGAACTACCATTAGAATCGGAATGGTAATTAACAGTTGACAGTTGACAGTTGACAGTTGACAGTTGGCGGTTGGCGGTTGGCGGTTGACAGTTGACAGTTGACAGTTGCTAATAATTAGGAAATCACAAATAAACAAAAACGAAGCACAACAGGCGAATCACAACTCACAACTCCCAACTAACAACCCAACGACCCGCGAGATCTTAAGCTGACAACTAACAACTAACGGGAGCATCTCAGTTTTGCATATAGTGCGAGCGTCCCCGCTCGCGATTATACTGCTCGCGAGCGGGGACGCTCGCACTATAATAAAAAATGCTTTTTTCAAAAATGGGATGCTCCCCAAATAACAACTAACAAATAACAACTAACAACTAACAACTAACAACTAACAACTAACAACTAACAACTAACAACTAACAACTAACAACTAACAACTGACTAATGACTACTGACAAACCGTTAGGCTCTGTTATTCAAGGTTCCCTGAGCAAGGGATTAGAAGTGCGACTACACGCCGACGTTTCAGTGGAAGATATGAGGGTGGGGAAATTTTTAGTAGTGCGGGGGGTACGATCGCACTTTTTCTGTATGCTCACCGACGTGTCTCTCGGAACATCCAGCAGTCGGATTTTATCCAACCCTCCCAACCCCAACGACGATTTTCTCCTCGCAGTCCTCGCAGGTAGCAGCACCTACGGTACGATCGAGCTGGCGCCGATGTTGATGCTGACTGCGGAAAAAGAAAAATCTCAAGCCATCTTCAATCCCACAGGTAACGGAGTCCCCGATAAAAAGCTGGCGTTAGGAAATTTGGGTTCTTTTGAGCCGCAAAGTGGCGCCGATATGGAATTGCTGCCGGTGAAAACGATTCCCAGCCACTTTTCCCAGGTGTTTGATGCCAAAGAAACCGATTTTAGGGCGGTTTTTGGCTGGGAAGATGACCCGTACCGCCGCAATTTTGCGATCGGCAAACCGATTGACATGGACGTGGCTGTGTGCTTGGACTTAGACAGATTTGTGGAACGCAGCAACGGAGTTTTTGGCAAGTCGGGAACGGGAAAATCTTTTTTGACGCGCTTGCTGCTGTCGGGGATTATTCGCAAGCAAGCTGCTGTCAATCTAATTTTTGATATGCACTCTGAGTACGGGTGGGAAGCGGTTTCGGAAGGAAAACAATTTAGCACTGTTAAAGGTTTGCGGCAGTTGTTTCCCGATAAAATGCAGATTTATACTCTCGATCCAGAGTCTACCAAGCGCCGGGGAGTTCGCGATGCTCAAGAGTTGTTTTTGAGTTTCGAGGAAATTGAAGTGGAAGATATCTCGCTAGTCCAGCGGGAGTTAAATCTTTCGGAAGCTAGTATCGAAAATGCGATCATTTTGCGAAATGAGTTGGGCAAGGGTTGGATTAACAAGTTGCTGGAAATGACCAACGAAGATATTCAAATGTTTTGCGAAGAAAAGCGGGGAAATAAATCTTCGATTATGGCTTTGCAGCGGAAATTAGAGCGTTTAAATGATTTGAAATACATTCGCAAACGCTGTCCCAAAAATTATGTAACAGAAGTTTTGCAGTGTTTGGATAGTGGGAAAAATGTAGTAATCGAGTTTGGTTCGCACTCAGATTTGCTGTCCTATATGTTGGCGGCAAATGTGATTACTCGCCGGATTCACGGAGCTTACGTGCGGAAAGCTGAGAAGTTTTTGATGAGTAAAAATCCGTGCGATCGCCCGCAACCGTTAGTGATTACCATTGAGGAAGCCCACCGCTTTCTCGATCCGGCGATCGTGCGATCGACCATTTTCGGGACGATCGCCCGCGAAATGCGAAAATACTTCGTAACTCTGTTAATTGTAGATCAACGTCCCTCCGGTATCGACGGGGAAGTCATGTCGCAAGTCGGCACGCGGATCACAGCTTTGCTAAACGACGATAAAGACATCGACGCTATCTTTACGGGCGTTTCAGGAGGGCAGAGTTTGCGATCGGTTTTAGCCAAACTCGACTCAAAACAGCAAGCTTTAGTTTTGGGCCACGCCGTACCGATGCCGGTAGTTGTCCAGACTCGTCCCTACGATGAGCAATTCTACAAAGAAATTGGGGATATTGACTGGCAAGAAATGCCGGACGAACAAGTGTTTGCCGAGGCAGAATCTGCTAAGATGGATTTGGGATTTTAGATTAGACTTGAATTGCAAAAATCGGAAAAACCCCTGAAATTATCTGCGTTTATCTGCCTGACATCTGCGGTTGAAGGAGCGATCGAAGACTTATGCAATTCAAGTCTACTGTTTCAGTGGGCTGATTAGAAGTATTGTGAAGAAAAACCCGGTTTCTTGTTACCCGCGCGTAAGTCTCAGAAAGGGCGATCGACATTCAAAAAAAATATTTTCCGGCTTTAGGCAAGGGCTTTTCCCCTCACACCCCCTCACCCCTCACCCCTAACTTCACAAAATACGGATAAGGTTAAATATTGTTCAGTCGATCGACAAAATTTAACTCAAATAGCCAAACATCCCGCTCTTAATATATCTTTACTCACTGACAGCAAAAGTTGATTAGCATATTTAAATAAAAATGTCAAGAAATATTTTAAACGGTAAGTTGCAGCGAATACGGCGATCGAGTTCGGTTATCTCGCATCGCAGCATCTAGGCAGCGAGAAAAATTCAAGCGATGATGGAATAGAGAGCAAAACAAAGCCCTCGAATTGCATGAGTCTGTTTGCATGAGTGTGTTTGCTTGAGTCTGTTTGCATGAGTATTGTGAAGTTGAGTTCCACTTAAAACTAGCAGGGAATTGAAAACCTTAAGGAAAAATGTAGAATCTTGACCTTAAGACAGAGGTTTTTACCCTTTACGAGCCTCAAAATTTGGAATAATATTGAGAAAAGTAAACTCAAATTCACTTCGCCTAGAACTAGCCGTAAAAGCTAGCAAGCTACGGAAAATCGACGGGGATTACTGGAAAATCAAGCATAAAAGTAATCCAATACCACAAGCTTCTACCGATCGTCACCGATAAACAGGAGGGGTAACATCCCCCCTGTCGCAGTCTTTATCCCACTTGTAAAAGTGGGACAGGGTATCACCAACTTTTTATCTGTTGTTACAAGGAGTGCAATACTCACCCATGTCCACTACCACCCCCAAAACCAAAACAGTGAAAGCCGATCGCATGGGCAGCCGGCCATACTCCTCAACGGATACGGTTCGTACCTATCTGCACGAGATCGGTCGAGTACCCCTGCTAACCCGAGAAGAAGAGATTGTTTTCGGGAAGCAGGTACAGCAAATGATGAAATTAATCGAAGCAAAACAAGCGCTGGCTAAAGAATGGCAGCGAGATCTGACGAATGAAGAGTGGGCGGCCGAAATGGCATTGACCGAAGCCGAACTGAACCGGATCTTGCAGTTAGGGCGGCGCGCCAAGCAAAAGATGATTGAAGCGAATTTGCGCCTAGTAGTTGCGATCGCCAAAAAGTACCAGAAACGCAATATGGAATTCTTGGATTTAATTCAAGAAGGCACCCTCGGTTTAGAACGGGGAGTCGAAAAATTTGACCCGATGCGGGGATACAAATTTTCTACCTATGCCTACTGGTGGATTCGCCAAGCAATCACTCGCGCGATCGCCCAACACGCGCGCACCATTCGATTGCCAATTCACATCACCGAAAAACTCAACAAAATCAAAAAAGTGCAGCGGGAACTCACCCAGCAGTTGGGCCGTTCTCCCTCGCCTGCGGAAATTGCCACCGCCCTGGAACTGCAACCTTCCCAGATTCGGGAATACCTGCTGATGGCAAGACATCCAGTTTCTTTGGACTTGCGCGTAGGAGATAACCAAGATACCGAACTGCAAGAACTCTTAGAAGACGAAACAGCATCTCCAGACAACTACATTACTTCGGAATTGCTGCGGCAAGACCTCAATACCTTGATATCAGAACTGACCCCCCAGCAACGAGATGTAATTGTTCTGCGCTTCGGTTTGGAAGACGGCACCGAAATGTCTCTGGCGAAAGTCGGAGAACGCCTGAATCTCAGCCGCGAACGGGTGCGACAGCTAGAACATCAAGCCCTCGCCCACCTGCGGCGGCGTCAATCTCAAGTCCGAGAATACTTGGCTAGTTAGTCACTAAAAGAGTTGAGATTTTCTCCAAATCTCAACTCTTTTTTTGTGCAAGCGCTTCCAGGAAGGATATTTTGATAGCAAGCAATTTTCAAGTGATATCCTGTCCGGTCGATCGACCAAAATAACTAACCCTCTGTAAATGTTCGTAGTGCGGACTTCAGTCCGCAGCTAGAAAGCGGACTGAAGTCCGCACTACTAACCCTCTGTAAATGTTCGTAGTGCGGACTTCAGTCCGCAGCTAGAAAGCGGACTGAAGTCCGCACTACTAACCCTCTGAGTCAGGTACAGATAGCAATGGGTAATTGGTAGGCTGACGAGTACCTCGAAAGATTTGAAAAGCGCTATATTTAAGATGTCGATCGCACTTGATGGGCGATCGCAATTTATCAAAACTAATCTGAGATTTGAATTTAGGAACCGGGCGGGCGATCTAAAATTCAAGTTAATATTCAGGATTAAGCTAAATACCCGGTTTCTGTAAGATCTGTTTGAAACAGGTACAAGAAGGGCAGCGCAGCAGCTATGGGAAATTTTGGGGCAAGCAAGTGGTTTTGACTTATTCGATCGTATTAACAAGCACTTTAGAGGCGATCGCCCTTGCTCTCTCGCCCGGTAACTTCAGCATCGAATTTCCCCTAGGCGAGGCACAGCAATCGGACATCAAATCCGGCATTTTGACCTCGCAATCCCTCCCAAATGCTGCGCCAGATACCGCTAGCACAGGTTTAGCAGACGGTATTTACCTCTACGGCCAGTCCAGCCAGCCCGATCGAATTAAAAAAGAATATTTTGTATTTGAAATGCGACAGAGTAAAGTAGTCGGCGCTTTTTACCTGCCTCGGTCTGCTTTTTACTGTTTTTACGGCAGTGCGGAGCGAACTCAGTTAAATTTAACAGTAGTGGACACTTACGACGGCACTCGCTCTCCCTACTCTGTAAACCTGCAACAGTATCACCCTATTTCCGCCGTCAGCAACAACGATCGGCGCATTTTGGGTATTTGCAAGGAAGCTCACAAACAGCAGGTGTGGGGAAACTAATACCATTTTCGATTTTCGATTGGGGATTAAATAATTGGGAATGATTTACTGCATAAGAGTTTGGAGTTTCCCTACAGTTGCATTCATTTCTGAAACTGGTATAACCAGTACCTGCGCGATTTTCTTGGTTTCTTGGGTATAGCAAAGCGAAACAAAAACCTATTTGTTCGGTAGGAGTGCCTCAACCCAACCTAATTTTTGAGGGGATTTTCCAGTTTGGTCAAGATCTTGTGTAACAAAAAACCAGGTCTCATCCCTATGCCTGAAGTTAGCGGATGTTCGCTGTATACTCCTTAACAAGGCAGCAGTAGAGTGCGTCACACAAGAAACTGGAAATATCCGAGAAAATGTGAGGCTACGGGGCGCCCTACAAAACTCCCTCCCGGCAGACTGGTGCAGCGCCAGCAGCCAGGATTCAGGAAACAGCAGTAAAATTGCTCCTGAGTTGAGAATTTCAGACTGACATCACACACTCGGCAAGATGAAACTGCGTCGGAAAACACTATCAATAGTTGGCATTACCATCGCTGGACTGACTGGCATTCTCTATGCAGCCTCCTCCAGCATCCTTTTGGGCAGCCTTGTCAAAGCAGAGGAACAAGAAGCCACACAGGTTGTCAAGGGAGTTCTCAGCGTGTTCGGGCAAACCGCAGACGACTTCAACTCGCGCTTTGCTGACTGGTCTGCCTGGGATGACACCTACACTTTTATCCAAAACCGCAACTCAGAATTCATTGCCTCGAATTTAGTTCCAGAAGGGCTGAATAATTTGAGAGTTCATCTAGCCATATTTGTCAATACTTCTGGCAAAATAGTTTACGGTACGGGTTTAGACAGCGACAAGATGAAACTAACGCCTGTTCCAGAAGCATTAAAAGAGCATATTTCTCTCAACGACCCGCTGTTGCAGCACCCCAATCCCAAAAGTAGCCTCGCTGGTATCCTGCTGCTGCCCTCAGGGCCGATACTGATTAGTTCCCGGCCAATTCTCACTACAAAAAGCACCGGCCCGATTCGGGGCACGCTGGTATTCGGGCGCAATTTGGATGCTGCGGGCATTGAGAAGCTTTCTAAAATTACTCGCTTGCCATTGATTGTACACAGCATTGATGAGCGTGATTTACCCGCTGATTTTGTGAAAGCACGGCAGAAACTGTCGGGGAAAAAAACGATTTTCGTGCGTTCTGTCAGCGAAGATTTGATGGCGGGTTATGCTTTGATCCAGGATATTTACGATCGACCGGCGCTACTTCTACGGGTGGATATGCCCAGAGAAATCTACCGCCAAGGTCAAATCAGTTTAATGTACCTGCTGGTGTCTGTGGGGTTAGCGGGAATAGGATTTATCGGCTGCACTCTGCTGCTGATTGAGCATTTGGTGCTGTCTCGGTTGAGCAGTTTGGCGAAAGCAGTTAACCGCGTCAGCAGCAGCCAAGACCTCTCGGTGCGACTGCCGGTCACGGGCGCAGACGAGTTGGCCGACCTTGCCCATACTATCAATGGAATGCTCGGGACGATCGCCAGCGCCGAAAGCGAACAACTTGAGGAAAAAGCCCGCTACCGAGCCGTTGTCGAGCAAGCTACAGACTGCATTTTCCTGTGGGACGCTCAAACCAAACGCATTTTAGAAGCCAATACAGCCTTTAGAAACTTGCTCGATTACAGTCTTGATGCGATTTCGCAACTGAGTGTTTACGATATCGTCGCCTATTCCAAAGACCTAGTTGACCGAAATATCCTGTTCCTGCTAAGAGAGAAACAACTCAGAATTGGCGAAGTTCTCTACCGCCGCCGAGACGGTTCCTGCATGGACGTGGAAGTAAGCGCCAGCCTGATTTCCTACGGCGGCCGCGAGATTATTTGCACTGTTGTCCGCGACATTACCGAGCGCAAGCAAGCCGAAGCCGAACTCCGAGCCTCCGAAGAACGCTACAGACTTTTGTTTAAAAACAACCCCCATCCGATGTGGGTTTACGACTTAGAAACTCTGGAATTTATAGCCGTCAATCAAGCTGCTGTCGAGCACTACGGGTACACTCGCGACGAATTTCTCCACATGACCGTTGCGGATATTCGTCCGCGCCAAGAACTGTCCAGATTGCTAGAAAATATATCCCAAGTAGATGCCGGAATTGATTTTGGGGGTGTGTGGCAGCACCAGACAAAAAACGGCACAATTATTGATGTAGAAGTTACTTCTTATACCCTGATATTTGACAGCAGAAATGCTGAATTAGTGCTGGCTCACGACGTAACCGACCGCTTGCAAGCCGAGGCAGAACTTTATAAGGCAAAAGAAGCAGCAGAAGCAGCTAATTTGGCTAAAAGTCAGTTTTTGGCTAACATGAGCCACGAACTGCGAACTCCTCTGAATGCGATTATCGGTTACAGCGAGATTCTGCAAGAAGATGCTTTAGATATTGGCGAAGAAGACTTTGTGTCGGATTTGGAAAGAATTCACAATGCAGGCAACCATTTACTGGGATTGATTAATGATATTCTGGATTTGTCGAAGATTGAAGCAGGTCACGGGGAACTTGAATTAGAAACTTTTGACGTATTCGAGACAATTAAAGATGTAGTAAAAACTGTTGAGCCGTTATTTTTCCGAAACAACAATCGCCTGAATGTTGAATGCGATCCTAATATTGGCCAATTGCATTCCGATAAAACTAAGTTAACTCAAATTTTATTTAATTTGCTCAGCAATGCAGCGAAGTTTACTCAGCAAGGGATTGTTACACTCAGCGTTAAAAAAAATCAAAATGACGAGAATAGTTGGGATGTTGAAGAGTTAATTTTTAATTGTACTGATACGGGAATTGGGATGACTCCGGAACAGCTAGAAAAGTTATTTCAACCTTTTACGCAAGCTGATGCTTCGACTACCCGCAAGTACGGAGGTACGGGTTTGGGTTTGGCTATAGCGCAGAAATACTCTGAGATGCTGGGGGGAGAAATTACTGTTAATAGCGAGTTAGGCAAGGGGTCAACTTTTACTCTCATGTTGCCGACACTATTGTAATCTGTCCCAATACGTTTGGGTTAGTGTCACATTAATAAATAAAGGTACGTTGTTGGGATGCGAGCCCTCTTTATAGGGTGTTTGAAACGTCAAAAGTTGTACCCTTTTAATACCAGATTCCCCTCGCATCCCGCTTTCCAAGGGGGACTTTGAGTTGGATTCTGGTTCTCCGTTGGAAAGGTGGTTAGGAGAATCGGGTCTTTTGATACCAACGAAAGGAGTTTTCAAACACCCTCTTAGACGTATAGATAAAGAGGGCTGAAGCCCAACAACGTACCTAATTTAACATCATTTGATGCCCAAAATGCTCGTCCTACTTCGCATCAGGGGGCATCAAAACTTTGTCAATTACGTGAATAACGCCGTTGCTAGCTTTGATATCAGCTTTCACAACATTAGCGCCGCTAACAGTAACTTTGCCTGCGGCAACTACCACCTTCAGCGAGCCGCCTTCCACGGTTTTAACATCGCCGGATTTGAGGCTGGTAGATAAAACTGAACCAGAAACAACGTGGTAAGTTAAAATCTTGGCAAGTTTGGCTTTATTTGCTGGTTTGAGCAAATCATCCACAGTTGCTTTGCCCAAAGTAGCAAATGCCGCGTCTGTCGGTGCAAAAACAGTGAAAGGGCCTTTGCCTTGGAGAGTTGTAACTAAACCTGCGGCTGTTAAAGCCTTAGTCAATGTCTTAAATTGAGCGTCGCCAGATGCAATAGCGACAATATCCTTCGTAGCGGCTGTTGGTGCTGGTGAAGTGGTTGATTTCGGTGAGGCTGTTGGTGCTGGTGAAGCAGCTATTTTCACATTTCCTGCAACTTGTTGAGTTGGTGTTGTATTGCTAACAGTTGTGCTGGAGTTGATGTGAGCCCAAGCGGGGAAACCAATCAACGCGCTAGCGCCGATTACTCCTGCGAAACCTGTGAGTTGTTTCATCCAGGTAGGTAAATTTTGATTTTTCATTACGCTTGCTTTTCCTTATGACAATAAAACAGTGAACGTGAATTGTTATGTTAGCCAAATTTCCGCAAAAGGTAAGGTTGGGAAAGGCACTCGGTAGAGATAAAATGAGCTGGGATTGTCGATCGACCAAAACTTCCTTACTATAGCGCAAGCTCAGGGAAAAAGAGGCTCAACCGCTAAATCTGTAACTCAAAACCTCAATCACCGAACCTGTTTGCGGTAAGTCAGAAGATTTGACCGAAATCGTGTCGTTATTCGATCGGCGTATCGATGTACCATCCATTAGGCCCAAGAATTCATCTAGCGATACTAAATCGCACGCAGCAGCATCGGCGGCTTGGGTTTTGAAATGCGTGGGAATTACCATTTTCGGTTTGAGAAGTTGCACCGTTTGCTTCGCTTCCGCCGGAGTATAAGCTTTCGGCCCTCCGCCCACGGGAATTAGCAAAATATCCGGCCGCCCGATTAAGATTTGTTCTTCAATGCCGATCGGGCCAGCAACTCCGCCCAAGTGTAAAATCTTAACACCGGCTTGCTGCCAGAGCCAAGCCACATTCACCCCAAACCGCCTTCCTCCCTCACGGTCTTTTTGCGTGCGAATGCCTTGAATCCTGAGCCCGTTAGACCTATAAGTGCCCGGTTCGTACAAAAGGCCGGGATTGCCCGAAAATCCGTCTACCGCCCCTTCATCAAGCAATCTGCTGCTAATCAGAATCAAATCTGTGGGGACTTTAGGAGAACGATAGCCTGCCGTACAGCCCAGGGGGCGAAAAGGATTCACCAGCACCCTCGCACCGCCACCGGCAAACAAGAAGCAAGTGTGCCCCAACCACTGAACCGACAAAGAACCAGCAGTTTGAGCTTGATAGCTTTCCCATCCAGATGGCAAACCAGTCGCTAAAGCTGCTAGCAAACCCGTCTGTGCGTAACGTATTAATTGTCGCCGTTTCATCTTGTGGTTGCGGTTATCGGGTGTTGGTCGTTTGTTGTTATATCACAAAATGCCGCCAGGTGCGAAATGTGCGATCGAGTCTTACCTTCATTCAGTTGACAGTTGACAGTTGATATGTTGTAGGGGCAGTGGATGGTGCGGGCCTGCCCTCTTAGTTGACAGTTGACAGTTGACAGTTGACAGTTGACAGTTGACAGTTGACAGTTGACAGTTGACAGTTGACAGTTGACAGTTGACAGTTGACAGCGACCTCTACCTAGAAAGAAGAGGATTGGAGCAATGAATAGTCGGCATTGCTGAATTCAGGTATGAATTGGAATGTAGAGACGTAGCATTGTTACGTCTTTACAGAGGTTTCAGTATAATAGAAAAGAATTTTCCTACATCAAATCAGCAACACCTAAATGCCACAACAGCTTAAGAGCGCATCCTACAATTTCATAGAAATTCAACTAAAGCCGTTCCAAAAAATTCCGCAATAATTGCTTTCCCGAAGCAGTCAAAATACTTTCCGGGTGAAACTGTACGCCTTCAATGTGTGGATATTCCCGGTGCCGCACGCCCATAATCGTGCCATCTTCCACCCAAGCCGTAATTTCCAAAACTTCTGGACAACTCTCTTTTTCAATTACCAAACTGTGATAGCGAGTCGCCAGCATCGGCGATTCTACACCTACAAAAACTCCGACTCCTGCGTGTTCTACCTGAGAAGTTTTGCCGTGCATTAATACTGGTGCGGAAACAATCTTGCCGCCGAATACTTGACCGATACTTTGATGTCCGAGACACACGCCTAAAATTGGCAGAGTCGGCCCCAATTCTTCGATCAATTTCAGAGAAATTCCCGCATCTTCCGGCCGTCCCGGGCCTGGAGAAATCACTACTGCTGCGGGCTGCAATCGGCGAATGTCTGATAAGGAAATTTGGTCGTTGCGGTAGACTTGGACTTCTTTTGCTACTGGCAAATCAGCACCGAGTTCTCCTAAATACTGTACCAAATTGTATGTAAAACTGTCGTAGTTATCGATGACTATAATCACGGGTTAAGTGGGATTCTAGGTTTTAGATTTGTGATTTTAGATTGACTCGCTGCCGGAATGCAATAGTAGGAAGATTTTAGATAGATGCCCAAGATTAAAATAGCTGCAATATGTAGGAATAAAACCAAAAATCTCAAATTGGTCATCTAAAACCTAAGATTTGCCTGCGGAATAAGCTACTAACGGACGATCGCAATTTGAACAACTACCCACAACGGAGGAAGCAGCAGTGCACCAGCGACAATCGCCGCAGCCATTGCCGATACCAGAACGGCTCCGGCAGCGCAGTCTTTGGCAATTTTGGCGAGTTCGTGGTAAGATTGCCCGACGGTTAAGTCTACCACTGATTCGATCGCCGTATTCAACAATTCCATTGCTAAAACTATACCAATTGTGACGCCGATCACTGATATTTCTACAGGTTTGAGGTGCAAAAATAGTCCGAGTCCGATCGCTAAAGTTCCTATAACAGTGTGAATCCGAAAATTGCGCTGAGTTTCAAAAGCATAGGTTAGCCCACCCCAAGCATACCGAAAACTCGTAGCTAAACTAGATGCGATTTTCCAGGAAAGCTCTCGCTTGTATTTCAAGGCTTTTTTAGGTTCGTGGACTGTAGGCATGGCAGAATCTGAAGGCACGATCGCAAACGGTGGGATGTTTGATGTAATTGACGGTTGATCTAGTGTCATAAACAACCAACTTTAAGTTACAGAGATTAACGAAAGCTAGACTTTGAAAATTTCCTTCACTAAGTCTAGTTAACTTTCCTAAGTTTTTAGTAAAGTTTTGGTATGATTTCAGGAAATTATCTTTGGTTTGACATGATTGGTTGAGTCACCCTCAATGTCAGTTATGCTGTTTGGATCTCAAGTCCGATCGCGCGCAGCAGTGTTTCTTGTCGATCGAGCATTTGAGTCAGACTCTCTTCATCCGGGTGATCCCAGCCCAAAAGATGTAAAAAACCGTGGGATGCCAGCCAAGCTAGTTCAGTCTTTAGGGGATGTCCCTGCTGCTGGGCTTGTCGCTGCGCTGTGTCGATCGAGATGATGATATCACCCAAGTATAGAGGTTCCGATGACTGCATTTCCTCTAGCTGAGGACAGTCTACCTCTAAAGCTGCGAAAGCTAGTACATCGGTCGATCGATCTTGCTGGCGGTATTGGGCGTTGAGGGCTTGGATATCGGCATCGGCGGTTAAACGCAGACTGACTTCGTAGCCGGGGGCCTCTGGCACATCTGCTTCCTGGTTTTCTAGCCAAACGCTAAACCAATTTTCCCAGGTTTGGGCGGCAATCTCCCCGCTGGGTTGATTCTCCGGGAGGTTGTCAGCGTCGGCGATGCCATAACAGTCTTCGACGTTCACCTCAATTAGCATTTTTCGGTTCTTTTGTCAAGGGATGTATTGAATTGTTTGATAAGTGAAAATTGGGCTAATCGACTTTTTGCTTTTAGCTCGACTTTTTGCTTTTAGCAGGCAGATTACAATAATCTGGTGAAGATTGCAATGGGTCGATCGCACGATCGGATCGAACCCCCCGGTATTTAACCCGCAGGCGATTGCGTGAGTGTCTGTACCGAAACGGTTTCAACCGGTATTCTAAGAGTTGAAATAGCGATCGAGAAAAGCCAAACCGACGAGTACGCCCAAAAGTCCAGCAGCAGTCAAAGCAAAATGAAACAGAGAAGTCGCCCGTTTGCGAACCATATTTCGCATCGCTAGCTTGACATAACTCGGTGGAGGTGCATTGTTTGTGGGGGCGATCGGAGTTTCGGGGGCGGACTCTTCGGAGGTTGTTGGCGAGGGAGGTTGAGTCATAGCGATTATTTTTAGAAGGTTAACACCAGAGGCTGCGGAGGACAGACTCGCCACGATGTTAACAAATATGTAACGTTTTGTGTAGGATTTTTTAGCTTTCGGATGGCAGGAGGCTGGTTTCGCGCAGCAGAGAATCGGCCCAAACAGCATCGGATTCTGAAAGTGCAGGGACTAACTGGGCAGTATAATCGAGGGTAAAGTCATAGGCGGCGCGATCGTACACTATATTCAGCAACGCCTGCAAATCGACGATCGGCTCAACATCGCCTGCACGCAGAGGCAACGGAAAACAAGGAATCGCATCTGTTAGATTAAATAAGTATAAATCGGCGATCGGTCTTTCATTGCTCCGACTCACCAAAATTCTATAACTCGCTGCATTGTCATTGTCAAAAACCGGGAGAGGTTCCCAACCCCGCAACAAGTCAATCTCCACAAAATTAGTCCGACTTCCCAACACCTTATCCCGCTTTTCCTCATACATTTCACGCCCTTTTCCAGATGGTTTATTAGCGTGTAAAAGCACCTCAATTACTGTCACAACTTCCTTGGTCGCCATATCTATCACCTCCAAATATCCTTGTTTCACCTCCTCATACATCGCTAATCTTACTTTCAAAGGTTCAGTAGTTCGTGTAGCCACAGCTACATTAGATGTACTTAAATTTCTAGGAATCGGATTGTGCTGGATCGAAACATCAGGAATCCCGACTAACAGAGATTGTTCTCCCTTAATTTCATAAATTCGCTTTTCAATCGCCACTCGATACCTCGGCACAAGTTGGGGAACTAAAGCATCTGCGATCGCCACTATCAGCCTATTATGTACTTCTGGCCAAAAGTCAGGGTTTTCTAAATAAGGATTCATCCCCGGAAATGGATTAGGCATTGATTTAACTCCTGTTGATTGACTTACTTAGGACTTATGCAGGGGTGGCCAGAAACCGGGTTTTTTCGAGAATATCGATACAGCACCCAGAAATTGCGAAAAACCCGGTTCCTTTGATTTTAATGCGCTCAGCCACTGTTATCATGCGTTCAATTCCCTGTCCCGCAACCAAGCATCAGCCCAAACAGCATCCGGTTCGGCAAGCGGTGGTACGGGTTCGGCGGTATAATCGATTCTAAAATCATAGGCAGCGCGATCGTAAACCCCATTTAATAACGCTTGTAAATCTACAATTGGTTCCGCATCGCCCGCGCGCAAAGGCAAAGGAAACTGAGGAATCATATCGGGTAAATTGAAAATGTACAAATCCCCCAAAGGCTTTTGATTTGCCCGACTCACCAAAATTCGATAACTTGCCTCAATCTCATTGCCAAAAACTGGTAGAGGTTGGTAACTTCGCAGCAAGTCAATCTCTACCAGATGACTGCGACTACCAAACACCTTTTCCCGCTTTTCTTCATACATTTCTCGCCCTTTTCCAGGACGTTTGTTGGCGGGTGAGAGCAGTTCAATAACTGTCACAACTTCCCTGGTTTCTGTGTCTCGCACCTCTAAATACGCTTCCCTAAATTCCACAGGTACTGGCAGTCTTACTTTCAAAGCAGTCACAGGCGGTGCGGCAACTGCGACATTAGAAGAAGTAGGGTTTGTTTGACTTGGAGAGCGCTGCACGGTGACATCTGGAATCCCCACCAATAGCGAATTATCCCCGCTAAGCTCATAAATTCTTTTTTCAATATCGACGATATACTTTGGTAGCAACTGCGGCACTAATGATTCAAAAATACTACTAATTAGCAAGTGATGTACTTGAGGCCAAAAGTCAGGACTTTCTAAATAGGGATTCATCCCCGGAAATGGATTAGGCATGGATGTACCTTCCGTTTACTACTATCATTTTAGCAAACATATTAAAAAAACGCAGACAATATCAAACTATCATCTGCGTTAATTGTGGAATGGGCGTCTCGCCACTTCTGAAAAATGTGTAACGGGCGTCTCGATCGCGGTTTGTAGTGAGGACTTCAGTCCTTCTTAAAAGTTTGTAATAAAGAAGGACTGAAGTCCGAACGATCGAACCTAATTTTATTGTTACTGTTCAAGCAGATACAATATTTCGCTTAAAAATCCCCGTAACTACTAATAGCAGCTTGCAACCTCCGAATCGCCTCATCAACCGCAATCGCGCCCAACTCCCCAGAAGCCCGAGTCCGAATATTCAAACTATTCGCCTCAACCTCCTTAGCACCCACGACGCACATCACCGGAATTTTATCCTTCTCAGCATTGCGAATCAACTTACCCAAACGTTCGCTACTCTCAACTTCCGCGCGAATATTCAGCGCCTTCATCCTCGCTTCCACTTCCTTAGCAAACGGCAAAAACTCCTCGCTGACAGGCAACAACCGCACCTGAATCGGCGCTAACCATATCGGAAAATCCCCCGCGTACTGTTCAATCAAAATCCCAATTAAACGCTCCAAAGAACCGAAAGGAGCGCGGTGAATCATTACTGGACGCTGGCGGCTGCCGTCTTCAGAGACGTATTGCAAATCAAAACGTTCTGGCAAATTGTAATCTACCTGAACAGTTCCTAATTGCCATTCTCTATCCAACACATCTTGGAAAATGAAATCGAGTTTCGGCCCGTAAAAAGCCGCTTCCCCAATTCCCTCAAAATAATTCATGCCCAAAGTTTCCACCGCGCGGCGGATTGCACCTTGAGCTTTTTCCCAAGCTTCATCGGAACCGATGTATTTCTCTAAGTTTTCTGGATCGCGGAAACTCAAACGCGCTTTAAAGTTTTTCAGTTGCAAACTCTTGAATACTGACAGAATTAAATCCACCACACTCAAGAATTCAGCATCCAATTGTTCAGGCGTTACAAACAAGTGGGAATCATCCACTGTAAAGCCGCGCACTCTGGTTAAACCGCCCAATTCTCCCGATTGTTCGTAGCGGTAAACTGTGCCGAATTCTGCTAAGCGCATCGGCAATTCCCGATAGGAACGCAGTTCGCTTTTGTAAATTTGAATGTGAAACGGACAATTCATTGGTTTCATTACAAAACCCTGTTCGTTTGCTGCCGCTTCTGCATCTTCTGCCATTAGCGGAAACATATCTTCTTTGTATTTCTGCCAATGTCCTGAGATTTTGAACAAATCGACTCTGGCGATGTGCGGTGTCACTACTTGCAAATAGCCGCGCTTGATTTGTTCTTGTTTCAAGAAGTCTTCTAAAATACTTCTCAAAATAGTGCCTTTGGGTGTCCACAAAGGCAAACCTGGCCCAACTGGATCGGCGAAGATAAACAAGCCTAATTCTTTGCCTAATTTGCGGTGATCTCGCCTTAGGGCTTCTTCTTTGCGGTGTTTGTAGGCTTCCAATTGTTCGGGAGTTTCCCAAGCTGTGCCGTAAATCCGCTGCAATTGAGCTTTGGTTTCGTCGCCGCGCCAGTATGCGCCGGCGAGACTCTCTAGCTCGATCGCCTTTGGATTCAACTCACTGGTATTATCCAAATGGGGCCCAGCGCACAAATCCCACCATTCGTCACCCAAATGGTAAAGAGTAATCGGTTCGATCAAACCTGCCAAAATTTCTAATTTGTAAGGTTCGTTAATCTCCTTGATGCGCCTTTCCGCTTCCTCGCGGCTGACTTCTTCGCGAATTACAGGCAATTTGCGGTTGATGATTTTGATCATTTCTTTTTTAATTGCCTTGAGATCCTTTTCAGTAAAAGGTTCCGGGCAATCAAAATCGTAATAAAAACCATTTTCAATCCAAGGGCCGATTGTGACTTGGGCCTTGGGAAATAATTTCTGTACCGCCATCGCCATAACGTGAGATGTCGTGTGGCGAATTTTTTTTAGTTGTTCCGACTCACTCGTGCGGGGCAACTCTATCTTAACGGACTCTTCTGGAGCGTTCATTGATTCTGAGCTAGACATCGGCTGAATTTAACAATTAATTTCTTTGCAGTTGCTTCTATATTACTCAGATTGGGACGGCAACCGACGACTTCCGGCTGTGGCTGTTGGTATCAGCTTCAGACTAGAACACTTCAAAAATCTCGCTTTTAGCTGAGTCTGGATCCCCCTAAATCCCCCTTGAGAAGGGGGACTTTGACGATCGTTTCTGGTTCCCCCGCAACGATTCGGGGGGCTAGGGGGAATCTGCTGCTTAATCGTCAGACAGCCGACTGGTAATACGTTTGATGTAATTTAATACCTATGGATGTTCTTGATTTTTTAAACGTTTGCTTTTGTTGTTTTCTGTATAGCAGAGCATTCAGCTATACACGCGCTGTATGAGCCGATATGGACATAATTTGCCGATTTTTACTCAAAAATAACTGCTGACACTGTTAAATTTCTTGACACTCACCTGCTAATTCTTGTGAGATTATTGAATTTTTGTTAAGACTATGTTACAATTTGTAAAGCGCGTTTAAGGTTAGAATAAATAAATAACCCAATTTTAATCCATGCTTAATTCCAATTTGCCAGAATCAGAATTGCTCAAATCCCTACTGGAACCGCTGTTAGAGGATTTTAAATACTGGTTCGAGCGATCGGCTACTCTCTTAGAAACTGAGGAAATTCATTTTCTGAGCGGCGACGATCAATCCGACTTGCTGGCACGAGTCAAACAGGCTCAGCAAGAATTAGTGGCTGCTAAAGCTCTATTTCAAGCAACCGGAGGGCAAGTTGCAATTGAAACCGCAGCACTCATGCCGTGGCATAGACTGCTCGCCGAATGCTGGCAAGTATCGGCGCGCTTTCGGAAAGAGCAGTCAGCTCGCCCTGGAAAATAAAAAGGCAAGTTCAAGTTCAACCCGCAGTCAAATTCCCAACCTTGGGAAATGTCGCGTCCACTTGACAAGCTCAAACAGATTTCCAGTTAATAAGTAATTACTTGCTGAAACACTTTTGTAAATTGCTGTGTGGCTATCAGAGCCCGGAGGAGAAAATAATGTTACACCTGCTTTATATTTTAGCTTTCACCGTTCTTGCCTTTTTGGCCGTCAGTAACTTAATCCGCAGTCTAGTCACCGTAGGTATGGAGTCCCAGCGCCCCCAACAATTCAGGGCAAATAATCGCTACGCATCCTATCCTCGCTCTCAAGCCGTACCCCATCCAGAACTGTTAGACGAATACGGAAATATTGTCAACGAACCCCTATTAGTTATGCGTTCGCTGACTGTCCAAGACGCGCGCGAACAATTAGATGCTCTTTACAAATCATCTCCCGGCGGCAGTGACGAAGGCGGCGAACTAGCCTGATTCGATCGCGTTCGCAGCATTTATACTTACGGGCGATCGCCCTAAAAAAATAATTGGCCGTTAGTTTCTCGCTAACGGCCAATTTGTAGTTAGTTTTGAGAGATACTTAAAAGGGATCGATCTCAACTGACTGTCGATCGCTCCTGTTTTGTCATCGGCAAAAATGCACGTTTAAGGCTAGATGCTCGTCCCAATTTCGCTACTAGCAGAACTTCTGCAAGCTTTGCCCCAACTGCGGGCACAAATTTATTTCAAATCTTCCATGACAGCGCTGTCTCACGCGATGGAAGACTTGGTTTTGGCGGGTTCCGACGACGAACCCCTAGTTATTGCCAGCTTTCAGCGAGAGCGCTTCTACCGCCAAGAAGCTCACCGCTATCGACGCATTGCCGATCGATCTTCTCAGGTATATGTGCTGTCATCACCGGAAACTGAGTTTAAAAATTCCTCGGAACATCACGAAACTGTGGCGTTTGCACCGGAGGACACATTAAGTCAAGAGTGGCACTTAGTGGTAGTTGGGCAACATTACTCAACTTGCCTGATTTGTCAAGAAAAAATTGTGCCGATCGACAACCAGGACGAGCGCAGCCCGCTGTTGATGGATCAAGCTCGTCGATTTGAAGGAATTTGGACATTCGACAGAGAGGTAAGCTGCAAAGCTGCCGAATTGTTGCTCGATAAAATTCTCAAATATCGCCCGGAATTGGCCGAAAAGATCGATCGAGCGCGCACAACTTACAATCTGGGCAAAAAACCCAAAAAAACGCGGAAATCCGCCGCAGACAAAACCACAAAACCAGCGAAAAGAGCGCCAAAAGACTCAAGAATTCCCAATCCCAAATTGAGCGACGCTTTTGCCGAACGCTTAGTCACCTACTTGCAAGCAGGGCAGCACAAACTGCTGAAAGCATACAGCGCGATCGCCGCCCAAGAACGCAAAGAACGCCTGGTAAACTTAATTACCACCGCCATGCGGCAGTCTCTCAACCCGCAAGAAATTGTCGAAGTCGCAGTACAAGAATTGGGAACCGCCCTATCAGCAAGCCGCTGTTTGATTTATCGCTGCAAGGCGACAGATATTGCCGTCAAAATCGATCGGGAATTTTTGCGTGCCGGCGCTACTTCTGTCCTAAACCAGACTTGGCAGTTGCAGGAAAATCCCATATTTCGGGACGCGGTAGGGCGGCAAGAGCGAGTTTACATCCAAGAGACAGCACAACACCCGCTGATTGTCAATACAAAATCCCTGGGCGAAATTGTCAAAAATTGGCAGATTGTCTCTTGGTTAATGGTGCCGGTGCTTTATCAGGGGCGGGTGTTGGGCATGGTGGAAATGCACCAATGCCGATCGACTTCGCCTTGGGAAGAAGACGAAATTGCTCTCGTAGAGGCGATCGCCACCCAACTCGGAGCAGCCTTAATTCAAGCCGAAACCTACGCTCACTTAGAAGAACTCAACCAACAATTAGAAGCATTAGACCGCACTCGCAGCAATCTAATTGCCATCACAGGCCACGAACTCCGCACCCCACTTTCTACCATTCAAGTGTGTCTAGAAAGTTTAAACTCCGAGCCAGATATGCCCCAAGAATTGCGGCAAATCATGTTAGAAACAGCCCTCGGAGATGCCGATCGAATGCGGAAACTCGTCCAGGATTTCTTAACACTTTCTCACTTAGAAAGCGGGCGAGTTAAATGGAATGTAGAATCGCTGACGCTGCAAGAATGCGTTGACTTGGCCCTCAGCAGCGTGCGATCGCGCGGCGGAGTCGATCGACAGTTACCACAAATTATCGCCGAAGTGTCCGCAGAATTGCCATTAGTGCAAGCAGACGGCGAATGGTTAGTGGAGGTACTGTCCAAACTCCTAGACAACGCCTGCAAATTCACCACACCCCAGGGAAGCGTCACAGTGCGCGCTGTCTTCAACGGTTCTCGCATGGTGGAAGTGCTCGTAGCCGATACAGGGCGGGGAATAGAGGCGAATAGTTTGAAAGTAGTGTTCGATCGATTTTATCAAGAAGAAGGAGCATTGCGGCGCAGCGCCGGCGGCACCGGTTTGGGATTAGCAATTTGCAAGCAAATTGTTGCCGGCTGGGGCGGTAAAATTTGGGTAGATTCCCCAGGAAAAGACCGAGGAAGCGAATTTCATTTTACTATTCCAATTGTTTAGAAGACCGGGCGGTTGAAACCCTACATCCGCTCTTCAACCTGCGGAGGCAGGTTTCGTTTGTGTAGACGCGGTTTCAACCGCCGTCCGATCTAATGACTAATGACCAATGCCCCATGCCCCATGCCCCATGCCCCATGCCCCATGCCCCATGCCCCATGCCCCATGCCCCATGCCCCATGACTCCCCTAAATCGGAAGACTAATCACAAACTCTGTTCCACCTCCTAACGAAGACAAACATTCCAAAGTTCCCCCATGTATTTCAGTCACTATCTGATGGCAAATAGACAGTCCCAATCCCGTACCTTTACCTTCTGCTTTAGTTGTAAAAAATGGCGCAAACATTTTTTCTCTGACAGATTCCGGCATTCCCATTCCATTGTCAGCAATCTGAATCACAATTGTATCGATGATTTCCAGTTTTTGCTGGCAAACACCCACTGTAGAAATCATAATTATATTGGGATTTTGTTCAATTTCTGCGTAGGTTTTGCCCGCATTGGATTCTTCCACAGCATCGATCGCATTAGCAATCAAATTCATAAATACTTGATTTATTTGCCCGGGATGGCATTTTAATGTTGGCAACTCACCGTAATGTTTAATGATTTTAATTGCCGGTCTGTTGTGCTTAGCCTTGAGGCGGTGAGATAAAATCATTAAAGTAGTTTCAATGCCTTCGTGGATGTCAACTGCTCTTTTTTCCTGACTGTCGCTACGGGAATAGTTCCGCAGAGATTGCATAATGTCGCGGATGCGATCGATTCCCATCTTCATGGACGCCGTAGTTTTGGGCAAGTCGGCTAATAGATATTGTAAATCGATCGATGCAATTTCCTGTTCAATTTCTGCTCCCGGTTCGGGAAAGTTTTCTTGATAAATATTCACCAAGTTAATTAAATCACCAATATATTGTTGAACGTGGTGCAAGTTCCCAGAAATAAAGCCAATAGGATTGTTAACTTCGTGGGCTACTCCAGCTACCAGTTGTCCGAGTTGCGAGATTTTTTCAGTTTGAACTAATTGTGCTTGAGTTTGTTGCAGTTCGATCAATATGGCTTCTAAATTTTTAGCTTTCTCTCTCAGTTGAGCTTCTGATGTTTGTAAAGCTTGTTCCGCTACTTTGCGCTGGCTGATATCGCGACCAATTGACAAAGCATGGGGTTTCCCTCTGTATTCAAAAAACTTTGATCTGATCTCAATATCAAATTGTGTACCGTCTTTTCGCAGCACGACAGCTTCACAATAAAATTCTTGGCGCAAGCTAACGGTTGTCATAAACTGATCGAATAAATGTAGGCACTTTGGGTGCAGGATCTCTAAAGGACTTAAGCTCAAGAATTCCTCCATAGAATAACCGTACATTTCGCACACTACCGGGTTTGCTGCCACAAATTTTCTAGTCTCCAAATCTATTAAGATAAGTCCGTCTGCTACACTTTCAAAAATACTGCGGTACTCCTCTTCTTTTTGAGCGAGTTCGGCTTGAGATTGTTGCAAGTTTTGTAGGGATTCAGTTAACTGGCGGGATTTATCTTGTTCGCTAGCGTAGGAACGCGCATTTGCAATAGCAATTGCTGCTTGTGCGGTCAACATTTCCAAAAGTGTCAAACCTTCGTCAGTGAAGGCTCCAGCGACCAAGTTATTTTCTAGATAAACTATACCGATTGACTTTCCTTGATAGACAATTGGCGCGCACAAAACTGACTTCGGTTGCTGATGCTGAATGTATGTATCGAATTGGTAAAGTGTTTCTTTAGTTGCATCGATTAGTACCAGAGGTTCCTGAGTTCTTGCTACATAATTGACGATAGAAAGAGGGACTTTGTAGTTATTTTTGACTGGGTGCAATTCTTCAAATATTGCATAATTCTGCGGGTCGCTATCCGACACTTCAACGAACAAGTATCCGTCTCGTTCCAAAAGAATACACCCGGTTTGAGCGCCTGCATTTTCTAAAATAATATGCAGCAGTTTTTTTAACAATTTTTCTAAGACGATTTCGCTAGAAATAGCCTGAGAAGCTTTGATTACTGTTTTCAAATCAAAAATATTGGCATCAGTGGCGGTAGTCGCAGTTGTATTTATAGCGATCCGATCGTCGCTGATTTTGTTAAACCAATCTGGATGAGATTGTTCTAGTTGATGAACTTTGGCGGTTGCACCCCACTCGACATAGCAAAAACGGGCATCATTGAGATAAATTTTGGCGAGATTGGCACGATTTTGTGTTATGTAAAATCTGGCAGCTAATTCATTGGCTAGGGCAGCATTTTGGACGAAGCCATTTTTGAGGGCGGAGGCGATCGCCCAATCATAATGTTGTGCTGCTGTATGGCTGTCTCCTGACAACCTCGCGATTTCTGCCTGAATTAATGAATATTTGTGCAGATAATTTGCAGGACAGTGTTCTGCCAAATCTCGAAAATTCTCCAGACTAATATTGAGCTGTTTTCGGTATAGTTTGTAGTCTGTATTATTGGCGTTTGTGCAACCAGCAGCTAGGGCGATCGCGTGATGGAACCGAAAAACCGGGTTGACAAAATGACCGGCACCGCCTTTCAAAAATTCCGCGCCGAAGAGAGCATATTCTAAGGCGCGATCGATTTCGCCAAACCAATTAGCATGGGTGAGCTTGTAAAGATAGATGACAAAAGTAGTGGTAAGATCGGCTGAGGATTTGGCAAATTCTAAAAGCTGGTGTTCGTCGATGAAGGTTTCCGGCTCTGGGTAGGTTTCTGGTGAGCTAGTCAGTTGGGCGATCGCATTTTTGGTCAGCAAGTGATAAGCTAGCATATTGCGATCGACCTTTGAGAGCGCTGGAATAAATTGATCGGCAATTTCTGTAGCTTTGATCAAAGACTCGTTGCCAAAAAAGCAGACCCATAGATAATTAATCGAAGCATATCCCGACCATTGATAACTACCTGTTTCTAAACCGCTCTTGAAAGCTTTTAGCATAAAAGGCTTGCACTCATCGATATATTTCATATAATGTAAAGTTAAAGCCCCCCACATATGAAAAATACAAGTACCTAACTCTTTATTGTCACAGCGTTCGTAGAGATTGAGCGAGAGTTCTCCGGCGGCGCAGCCCGCCTTGATTTCGCGATATTTGTTGACCAAAGTAAAGGCGTACAAAGTATAACCAAAGGCGGAAAATGGTGAATTTCCGTACATAATGCTCGTTTGTACAAACTTCATCGCGCAGAGATATTGAGCGTTGGGACTGGTAAAATAGGCGATCGGGAAAAGTTCTTTTAAAATTCGATGAGCGGCCAGTTTTAGCGGATCGGTAAGTTCTGGTAAATCTGCTAATATATCGATCGATCGCCCGATCATCCTCTTCGTCTCTGCTAATTCTCGGGCTAGAAATTCATCATCCGGGTAAGGTTCAATCTCAACCCCCAAACAATTTAACGTTTCAATCCCTAACTGATAAGCGGCAGATAAGTCATTCTTCATCCGCAGACAAGTTATTTGCAATTCTGCGATCGCACACTGTTCCAACAAAGTATGAGTTTTGGTCAGAATCTGGTCAAAAACTGCTAGAGCTGCATCATTGTTGCTATTTAAATATTCTGCTTCACCCAGCTCTAAATTTAGCGCGAAACTCAAGCTATAATTATCTTGCCAACTTGAGACAGGCAAACAGTCGCACCCAGCTTGGAAAAAAGTAAGCGCATCTTCAAAAGCCGAAGCAGCTTTAGCAGTTTTACCTGCTTGTAAATTTAATTGTGCTAATTCAGAAAGTTCTTCAGGATTAGCAATGAATTCGCGAGCAAAGTTCAAATGATTGACAATATCAAAAATCTGTTCTTGACGTTCAGCTTCATTGCTCCCCTCCAACAAAAAACGTCCCAGCTTCCAGTGAACGGATTGTTTTTGCGACTCAGGAATCATCACATAAGCGGCTTGTTGAACCCGATCGTGCAAAAACTTGTAGCGCACTTTGCCAATTATTGGAGCCAACTTTTCTAATTCCCATTGCTCAAATACTTGTGGTACTAGATAGGCGTCATCTACAGGCAAAATCAACCCTACTTCTAGCGCTTCCCACAAATATTGTGCTGTTTTAGTCAAAGATTGTTCGCTCACCACAGATAATATATCCAGACTAAATTCGTTGTTTATACAAGCAGCTAATTGTAAAATAGCCTGACTTTGTTCAGACAAATGTCGAATTTTATGAATCATTAAGTCAACCACATTTTCCGAAATATTATGCTGTTTAATTTCTTGGGTATCCCATTCCCATTCGGCAATTTCTATATTAAACATCAAAAATTTTTCTTGAGACAATGACTTCAATAACTGCTTTAAAAAGAAAGGATTACCGTGAGTTTTTTCGAGCAGCAATTGTGCCAAGGATGCGACCTTTCTAGGAGAACAGTTTAAGCTGTCAGAAACCAATCGATTTACTTCATAAATTGCTAAGGGTTCCAGGTGAATATGGGCGATCGCAATTCCTGTGGCCCTCATTGCCTCATTTGCCAACATAAAGGGATGGCTCGGACTTACTTCGCTATTTCGATAAGCAAGAATAAGCAGGAAGTAAGGATTTTCTTCGGTGCAGTTGTGTTGATACAAATTAACACTTCCAGCATCCATCCACTGACAGTCATCGAGAAACATTACCAAGGGATGTTCGGCTGTTGCAATTGCTTGGACAAACTTCTTCATCACTCCGTTGAAGCGGTTTTGAGATTCAATAGCACCGAGTTCGGGTACGGGAGGTTGTTCGCCCAAAATCAATTGTAAGTCTGGGATAGCATCGATCGCAATTCGAGCATTTTTCTGCAAAGCGTTGAGTAGTCTTTGTCGCCATGCTACTAGCTGAGTTGGGCTTTCCATCAAAATTTGCTGCACGAAGTTACCCATAGCTTGAGTGAAACAAGCGTAGGGAACATTCCGCTTAAACTGGTCGAATTTACCGGAAATGAAATAGCCGCGCTGCTGCGTTATATCACGGACAATCTCATGAACTAATGCAGATTTACCGATGCCGGAATAGCCACTGACTAGGACAATTTCACCGCTGCCTTTGCAGACACGATCGAAGACTTCTAATAATTGCGCTATTTCTGTGTTTCGTCCGTAGAGTTTCTGAGGAATTGACAACTGACTCAGGGCATCTAGTTGTCCGGGAATAAAGTTACAAATTGTCCCTGAATTCTTTATTTGATTTTGGCAGCGTTCTAAATCTGCCAATAATCCTGTGGCAGTTTGATATCTAAGTTCGGCATTTTTTGCCATGAGTTTTGCCACAATTTGGGTCAACACTATGGGAATTTCTGGGTTGAGTTGTTGCAGGGGAACTGGTGGTTTGGCTATGTGACAGTGTACCATTTCTAACGGGTCACTGCTGGTAAATGGTAATTGTCCTGTCAGCAATTCGTAAAAGGTGACGCCGAGAGAGTAGAAATCGCTGCGGTAGTCGATGGAACGGTTCATGCGCCCGGTTTGTTCGGGGGACATATATGCCAGGGTTCCTTCTAGGCGATCGGAATTTTTTGAGTGTGTTTGTTCTTTTCTCAACCGCGAAGCGATGCTAAAATCAGTAAGTTTTACTTGCTTTGTTTGGGGATTTATGATAATATTATCCGGTTTAATGTCTTTATGTATGATTTGATTTTGATGCAGCAATACTAAAGCTTTTGCCAAGGATACGGCTATATTTAAAAAATCGGCAATCGATAATTGGTAATGCGTGGCATTCGCCTCTAGATTGTCGGTTTCGGACTCGGCTAATTCTGGTTGATGTTCTAAGTTTTCGATCCAATATTTCAGGGATACCCCTCCGATATCTTCTAATACTAACACTAAGCAAAAAGGATGGATTTCGAGTCGATAGACTTTGATGACATACTCTGAGTCGATATGTTTTGTGATTTGATATTCGTGTTTTAAACTGGCGCTCTGTTCTAGGGTCGGGCAGTCGGTGTTTAAGACTTTGAGAATGACTAATTGTTTTTCTGCTGTCGATATGGCTCGATAAATAACTGTGTTAGTTCCTTGGTGAATCAGCTCTTGTAAGTTGTAACCAGAAATTCCTGAAGCTGGCAGCATAGTACATATTTCCCAGTTGATTTTATAATCAATGCCTAATTAGAGCATGGCACATACGAAACTCTGATGAATGGCGGGCGATCGCTACTTTACAAACCCGCAGGTTGGATCGATGTATCGAACGATCGCACAATTTAAAAATTACTTACGTATTTAGCAGGTATTTGTTTTAAGAGGTCTAGCGACCTAGAAATTGCAACCCTTGATTTTTTTATTGTGGAAGTGTTACAGCCTTTAAATGAAATCATACAGCATCCCACCATCATTGTAAATGACTTTATTAAATTTTAATAATAAAAGTTAGGGCGTAGATAAATAGCTGGTCGCGGGTCGTTGGGGAAAGCAATTGCAGGATTGGGAGATTTCTGGACATAACAAAGAATCACAGAAACACTTGGTTTTTACACTTGCACAATCAATATGATTGTAGGTACATATTGTGGACATTACCGAGGACTTTAATATCATTTGATCGTACAGGCTGTGGATATTACTTAGCTATAAACTATTTTTGTAGGCAGTTAGTAATGTAGATCAACAAAACTTGCGTAAAAACTCGGTTTTTAAAGAAAATATTGGTTCGCTGGCTGGAATAAAGTTACAAAGTTTTCAAAGCAGAACTCGCCTCCGCTGCTATACCCCTCTCACCCCGCGAGATAGCTTTTACAGGTGATGCAACCAGGCGGTGTTGGGCCTTAGGATCGAAAGTATCAAAGCAGATTCAGGACGTGCTTGCGTCTTAAACCCGGCTTTTAGGCAAAATAAAGGGTTGGGCGGCAGAGCACTACCGGGATATTGGGAGCGTTAAGTCGGAAGGGCCACAAGTCTGGAGAGGGCTTGCAGTCGATCGAATCTGTTGAGACACGGGCGGGCGTCAGTGTTGATTCGTGAAAAGTTGAGGATGCCCATATTTCGCCCGGAAAAACTTTTTTGCGATCGGAATACTCAAACCTAGAGGAAAATCAATATGTCATTTACAACCAAGATGAAATCTACCCAACAAGCTATTACTAAGCCACAACTGCAATTAGGTTCTCAAGGTCAAGCGGTATTGGAACTAGAACAAATGTTAACCAAGTTGCGGGTTTACCGGCAGCCTGTAAAAGGAATTTTTAACTCATCAGTTGAATTTGCGGTGAAACTGTTTCAGTATCGGGTTTTCTTGTCGCCGGACGGCATTGTCGGGCCGCTGACTTGGGAGGCGCTTTATACTGAAGCTCCTGTGAATATGCCGGTACTTAAATTCGGCAGTTCTGGGGAAGCAGTCACTACTGTTCAAGAAGTTCTGACCATTTCCCAGCACTATCGCGGCTCTATTGACGGTCAATTTGCCACTTTGACGGATCGGGCTGTTAGCGCATTTCAAAAAAGCTTTGGGATCGATGCCGACGGGATTGTCAACCAAGAAACTTGGACTGCTTTGAGTCAAATTCCGCGTGGCTATGACCCTAATTGGTTCTTGACTTAGGGTTAGGTGCTGCTCGGTAATATATGGGCAGATCTGTGCGATCGCGTGTGAGGAATTGGGCAATGTGCGATGCTTCGGGTGCGCGACCAGCACCCAAAGCATTACATTTTTTTGAGGTATTTTTTCGGGATTTGTGCAGAGAGAGTTCTGTTTTATAAGTTTGGTATAAATTACAAATTATCAATTATTAATTACTAATTCCCAATTATCAGAAAAGATCGATCGCCAAAAAACTGTTAACTTTCCTTACAATTTCGAGAACAGGGTACAGTGGCGATGATAGGATGCCGTAAAAATCCTTTGGATATATCTATGGCAGAAGAACTGACTGGACAACCCCCCATCTTCGGCGGCAGCACCGGCGGCTTGCTGACCAAGGCGCTAGTTGAAGAGAAGTATGCTATCACTTGGACTAGCCCCAAGGAACAAGTGTTTGAAATGCCTACAGGTGGCGCTGCGATTATGCGTCAAGGCGACAACTTGCTGTATCTGCCCCGGAAGGAGCAGTGTATCGCTTTGGGCGGCCAGCAACTGCGGGCGAAATTCAAAATCTCGAACTACAAAATTTACCGCGTTTTTCCTGACGGTTCTACTGAGTACCTGCATCCCAAGGATGGCGTGTTCCCTGAGAAGGTGAACGAAGGTCGTGTTGCTAATGGTAGTGTTCCTCGCAATATTGGCAGCAATCCCAATCCGATCAAGGTGAAGTTCACAGGTAAGAAGACCTACGATCCTTAAGCGATCGCTCTATTGCTGAGCAAAACATAAGTAATATTGCTTATTTGGGACTCAGTTAAGACTGATCCCCCCCTAGCCCCCCTTCTTAAGGGGGGGACAGGAGCATTCTCTTTCGTCTCCTTCTTAAAAAAGGATAGGACAAGAGCATTCTCTTTCCTCCCCCTTCTTAAGGGGGATTGAGGGGGATCGAAACTCGGATAAAAGCGAGAAAACAAAGGTTTTTAGGGTTAATTGGGCAGCAAAGGGCAGGACTCAGCTATACTGCCAACTTTCAATCTAATTAAGAATTAATCGTTAAAATTAAAAATGAATGTCGCAATCAGGCGATCGCAGATTTCTGATATCGATGTTTGCGCTCGCATTAATTATGAAGCTTTTAAAGGTATTTCCGATCGCCACTGCTTCCCTCACACAGATTTTCCGACGCTAGAGTTTTCAACTGAGATTATTGGCTTTTTGATCGAAAGTCCGTCGTTTTTTGGCATAGTAGCCGAGAGTGACGGTGCGGTTGTCGGCTGCGGTTTTATGGACGAAGGGAACCCGATTCGCGGTATTGGGCCTGTGAGTGTCGTAGGCGCAAGCCGGGGCGTAGCCATCGTACTTTTCAAGGCCGCGGCACAGGGCGGGAAATCATGAAAGCTTTACTGGAACGGGGACAGGACGCTGTAGGAATCCGTTTGGTGCAAGAATCTTTCAACATGGGCTCGCTGTCGCTGTACTCTTCTCTGGGCTTTGAGGTGAAGGAAGCTTTCGTGTTAATGGAGGGGAAGTTTCGCAGCCCGCCGCAGTATGGGTTTGAGGTGCGGCCGATGGCTAGTGAGGATGTGGGCGAATGCGCGGCTTTGTGCGAAAAAGTCTGTGGGTGCGATCGAACTTCCGACATTGAAGACGCCCTAAATAACTATTCTCCCTTAGTTGCGTGCCAGCAAGGTCGGATTGTGGCCTATACTTGTGCGGTGTCTGCTTTGGGTCACAGCGTCGCCGAAACCGAGGCAGATATGCAGGTTTTGCTCTTGGGGGCTGCTGCGTACAGTCCCGAAGATGTGCTAGCTTTTCACTTACCGCTGAGGTATGGAAGTCTGTTTCGCTGGTGTTTGCAACAAGGGCTGCGCGCCGTCAAGCCGATGGCGGTGATGGCTGTTGGCGAGTACCAATCGCCGGAGGGATGTTGGTTTCCGTCTTTTGTTTATTGATTGTATAGCAAAGTGAGTATATGATATTTCCCGATTTCTCACAATTCTGCGAACTGGCAAAACAAGGCAATTTTGTACCCGTGTATCAAGAATGGGTGGCTGATTTGGATACGCCTGTGTCTGCGTGGTATCGGGTTTGCGCCGGTCAACCTTACAGTTTTCTGCTGGAGTCGGTGGAAGGTGGGGAGAAGGTGGGGCGTTATAGTTTGTTAGGGTGCGATCCGCTGTGGATTTTGGAGGCTAGGGGCGATCGCACAACTCAAGTTTACCGCGACGGTTCCCAAAAAGTATTTGCGGGCGATCCGTTTGAGGCTTTAACCGAGTGTTTGCAGCCTTACAAGCCAGTGAAATTACCGCAGTTACCGCCGGGAATTGGCGGGCTGTTCGGCTTTTGGGGTTACGAGTTAATTAAGTGGATTGAACCGCGAGTTCCGGTGCATCCGGCGGGCGAGAATGATTTGCCGGATGGGTTGTGGATGCAGGTTGATAATTTGCTGATTTTTGACCAGGTGAAGCGGAAAATTTGGGCCGTCGCCTATGCGGATTTGCGCGAGACTGGCGTTGATTTGGCCGAGGCCTATGGGGCAGCGTGCGATCGGGTTTCTCAGTTAGTTGATAAACTGAAATCGCCACTTTCACAACAATCTACTCTGATAGAATGGACTCCGCCGAGTTACGGGCAAGATGCCAGTTCCACAACTGAAAATACAGAATTAGCTTACAGCAGCAATACCACCCGCGACAAGTATTGTGAAAATGTATTGAAAGCCAAGGATTATATCAAAGCCGGAGATATTTTTCAGGTAGTAATTTCGCAGCGGCTGGAAGCAGAATACAGCGGCGATCCTTTTGCACTTTACCGCTCTTTGCGCCTGATTAATCCTTCTCCGTACATGGCTTATTTTAATTTTGGAGATTGGCAGATTATCGGTTCCAGTCCAGAAGTGATGGTGAAGGCAGAAAATACTGTTGACGGCAAAAAGATTGCTACTTTGCGGCCGATTGCGGGTACGCGCCGCCGGGGTCAAACTCCCCAACAAGACGATGCTTTAGCTGCTGAATTACTGCAAGATCCGAAGGAAATTGCGGAACACGTCATGTTAGTCGATTTGGGCAGAAACGATTTAGGCAGAGTTTGCCGCAGCGGTACTGTCAAAGTTGACGAATTAATGAAAATTGAGCGTTATTCTCACGTGATGCACATTGTGAGTAATGTAATCGGAGAATTGGCTGAAGATAAGACAGCTTGGGATTTGCTGAAAGCTAGTTTTCCTGCTGGTACGGTTAGCGGTGCTCCGAAGATTCGGGCGATGGAAATTGTCCACGAGTTGGAAGGTTGCCGTCGCGGCCCGTATTCTGGGGTTTACGGGTATTATGATTTTGAGGGACAGTTGAATAGTGCGATTACAATTCGGACTATGGTTGTTCGTTCTCAGGGAGGTAACAAACATTCGGTTTCTGTGCAAGCCGGTGCTGGTTTGGTGGCGGATTCTAACCCGGATATGGAGTATGAAGAAACTCTCAATAAAGCACGGGGTATGTTGCAGGCTATTCGCTGTTTGAAGTAGTAAGTCTGGGTCAAAAATCTTGTCGGTGTCGATAAGAGTCGGCGATTAAAATCGCGTCTATACAAACAATGTCCGCCTCCGCGGACAAAGAGAAAAAGAGAAGATGACGTAATTTTAACCGTCTGGTATTCAACCCGCGGAGGCGGGTTTTGTTTGTATAGACGCGATTTCAATCGCCCGGTGTTCTAAATCTTAAAAGAGGGAAATATGAATTTTTATATAGTTGACGTGTTTGCCGAGTCAAAATATGCTGGCAATCAGCTAGCTGTATTTTGTGGCGCGGGAGTTGCGGAACTCTCAGAGGCCGAAATGCTGCTGATAGCGAAGGAAATCAATTATTCGGAAACCACGTTTATTCGATCGCCCGAACCGCAAAATAACGGCTATGACGTGCGTATCTTCACGCCCAAGAAGGAATTACCGTTTGCCGGTCATCCGACGCTGGGGACGGCGTTTGTGTTACAGCAAGAGGTAATTGGCGAAAAGGTCGATCGGGTAATTCTCAATTTAGCCGTGGGTCAAATTCCTGTCACCTTTAATTATCGCAACGAATCCGCAGATATTTTATGGATGCGACAAAACCCGCCAACATTCGGTCAAGTTTTGCCAACCGAAACTCTCGCCAACGTCCTAAATTTACAATCCGATGAAATCGATACAAACTTCCCAATTCAAGAAGTTTCTACCGGAGTACCGTTTATAATTGTCCCTTTAAAAACCCTCGCAGCCGTCAAAAAAGCTCAAGTCAAATTAGATAAATATTTTGAACTAATTAATACCACAGAAGCCAAAGAAATTTTGATATTCTGCCCAGAAACTTACAGCGACATTAATGATTTAAACGTCCGAGTTTTCGCTTATTCCTTAGGAATTCCCGAAGATCCGGCGACGGGGAGTGCCAATGGCTGTTTGGCTGGATATTTGGTACAATATGCTTATTGTGGGGAATCAAAGATTGATGTGAGAGTCGAACAGGGTTATGAGATTGGTAGACCTTCGTTGCTGTTGTTGAAATCTCAAAAATTTCAGGAAAAAATAGAAGTTTTGGTGGGAGGTAAAGTAGTGATGGTGGCGAAAGGAGAATTTGTTTAAAATATTCAAATATAGCTTCCTATATAGGTTCGTAGTGAGGACTTTAGTCCTTCTTTGTTGCGGACTAAAGTCCTCACTACGAACGATTCAGCTATAGGTTCGTAGTGAGGACTTTAGTCCTTCTTTGTTGTAGACTATAATCCTGACTA
This sequence comes from Microcoleus sp. CAWBG27, assembly GCF_020883145.1. Classification (NCBI taxonomy): domain Bacteria; kingdom Bacillati; phylum Cyanobacteriota; class Cyanophyceae; order Oscillatoriales; family Microcoleaceae; genus Microcoleus; species Microcoleus sp. CAWBG27. The sequence goes on along the minus strand of NZ_JAHREU010000006.1, from coordinate 81,180 downwards.
CGAACCTATTCAGCTAATATGAGGTAGCTCATATTCATTGCTGTCGGTTACTGGCATAGTGAAAGCATCATTTTTCTGAGATACTTCCAATGTTACCAACATTTTCGCGCAGTTTAAATTTATCCCTTGACGATTCCGAAGCCCTGCTTGCACTTCCATTAACCAGCTTGCTGGATTCACCGGAATTCAATCAACTCTTGGAAAGTCTGGATACTGCTTTGCTTAAAGAAAGTTTGCCTACTGCTGGGGCTGTATTATCCCAAAAACTCCCAGCTTTTTATGATTGGTTGCAAACAGAATTGGGAATTAAAAATGTCCCAGATAGTCCAGATCATGCTACGCAATGGGTAGTCAGTTTTCTAAAGAATCAAGAGAGTTTAACTCGTTTAGTTGAGATGCACAAATCGATTCCAAGACTTGCATTAGATCGATCGATTCCTCGGTTAGTTAGCGCCTTTGATGGGGCTCAACCCACCGCCGTCAAGGAAGAGTGGCAAAAAGCGATCGCAGCGCTTTGTCTGGTACTCGCCGTCGCAGCGCGGGAAAACCAGTCACCGGGCGCATCAAAGGCTTTGGTAGGGGTTTAGGTAAAGCGGTTTTTGCGGAAAATTTGCAGTTGCGCGCGATCGATCTCAACGACTACCGGCTTTTTCTTGTTGAGGACGATCGCATTATGCCGATTTAACAACAGCCACTGAGCCAACATTACCACCAAAACTCGCCTTTTGCGAAACTTACCTTCAAAACGGGCCATTCGGACGATCGCCTCTTCGATTTTATACCACCAGTTTTTCCCTTTCTGAGAAATCACAAAAATCCTTCCCGGTATGTAATCGCCTCCATTTGCCCAGAAAGCATACCTTTCGCCTAAACTAAAGTAGTGAAAAACATTTGTAGCGGTGCAAGTTTGAGCTAACTTTTCCGCAACCCCCAAAGAATTGAAAATTACAATGGAGCGAATATAATCCGGGTATTTTGCTACAATTTGCTGAGCAACTTTGCCGCCCAAACTTTCTCCGATGACATCCGCCGGATCTCCGCTGCGAAATTGCTGTTTAAGCCAATCTATAGCACCTACAGTTTCCGCAGCTTTTAACTGGCGTTCTAGTTTTGCCACAAATACATCGGGCGTATCTTCCAAAACGCGATCGAAAGGATACCACGAACCGTATCCGCGAATCACGAGCACGGGCGGATTATTCCCAGAAACCGGAAGGCGACTTTCAGCATAAAAACCAGTGCGAAAGTCTTCAAAGACTTTTTCTATGGTATAATTTTCATCAACAACTTGCCCCTCTGCGTGCCGAACATAAATTGACGGATTGCTGGGATCCTCAGTATCGTGGAGTTGGGGTTTGGCAAACTTTTCGTAGAGGGAATCTAGCAAGTGCCTTCCTGTAGGGCGATCGACAAAATCCAAGTTTATTGATCCATACTAAATTAAAAACAATCTAAAAATGGTTCGTAGTGAGGACTTTAGTCCGCATTCATGAATGACTAAAGTCTGAACGCTCAAACCTCTATTTCGAGTTTTAAAAGGTTCGTAGTGAGGACTTTAGTCCGCATTCATAAAGGACTAAAGTTTAAACGCTCAAACCTCTACTTCACGTTTTAAAAGGTTCGTAGTGAGGACTTTAGTCCTCAGGAAAAGAAGGACTAAAGTCCTCACTACGAACCTCTACTTCACGTTTTAAAAGGTTCGTAGTGAGGACTTTAGTCCTCAGGGAAAGAAGGACTAAAGTCCTCACTACGAACCTCTACTTCACGTTTTAAAAGGTTCGTAGTGAGGACTTTAGTCCTCAGGGAAAGAAGGACTAAAGTCCTCACTACAAACCTTGTGCAATTATTACAAAACTCGCAACGTGCTCGCAATACTATCGACTGCTTCCATCGCGCGAATTTCATCGAGTGCTTGTTGAAAATTACCTTCCCGAACATCGTGAGTCACCACAACAATTTCTGCTAAATTGCCGTGAATTCCCGTTTGCACAATTGACTCCAAACTCACTTGGTGGTTGCCGAAACAAGTGCCAAGTTTGCCAATTACCCCCGGAGTATCCCGCGTCAGAAAACGCGCGTAAAAGCGAGTCACAAGTTCCTGCATTTCTGCTATTTTGCAGTAGTGTTGGTGAGTGCAACTCAGCAAAGGATGGGGAATCGGCACAGTTTCGGTTTTCAGGATAGCAGCCACATTCAAAATGTCGGATACTACCGCGCTGGCTGTGGGCCCAGCCCCCGCACCGCGACCGTAAAGCATCAATTGCCCGATCGCATCTCCTTCGACTAAAATTGCATTGTAAACGCCGTTCACACTCGCCAGCGGATGAGCTTTCGGCACAAAAGTAGGATGCACCCGAATCGAGAGGAGTTCCCCTTCTGCATCCCCATTATGTTCGGAAATTTTGCTAGTTTCTTGAGCAATAGCTAGCAATTTGATCGTAAATCCCAGCTTGTCGGCGTAGTCAATATCAGCCGCGCTAACTTGCCTGATACCTTCGCAGTGAATATCTGCTAAATTGATGCGTCCGCTAAAAGCTAACGAAGCTAAAATAGCAATTTTATCAGCAGCATCTAATCCATCCACATCTGCTGTGGGGTCAGCTTCAGCATAACCTAATTGCTGAGCGTCCGCGAGCACTTCGCCAAAGTCTGCGCCTTCACTCTGCATCCGCGTCAGGATGTAATTAGTTGTGCCGTTAACGATACCAGTTACACTTTTGATGCGGTTTGCACCCAAAGATTGTTTGAGGGTTTGAATGACCGGAATGCCGCCACCCACAGCAGCTTCTAGCATTACATAAACGCCTTTTGCGTTAGCAGCCTCGAAAATTTCATTACCGTAGCGGGCGATAACTGCTTTGTTGGCGGTGACTACGTGCTTCCCGTTGTCGATAGCTTGCAGAATGAGCGATCGCGCCGGTTCCAATCCGCCAATCAATTCTACTACAATATCAATTTCCGGGTCAGTGGCGATCGCCTCTAGGTCAGTTGTCAGCACATTTTCTGGCAATTGTAAAGACCGAGTTCGAGAAATATCGCGCACTCCCACCCGATAGATTTCCAATTCCTGCAATAGCGGATGGCGCCCATCTGCGGAGAGCAAAATCTCTGCTGTGCCCGCGCCAACCGTACCCAAACCTAGCAAACCAATTTTGAAAGCCACGACTTTGACCCGTAGAAAATCACTTAATCTACAATCATTGTATGATAACAGCGCATTCATAGAATACCCAGATACCCGACTTCTTTAAAAAGTCAGACTCTATATCAGATCGTGTCGAGTCAATCACTCGCAATAAAAACAGTTCGTAGTGAGGACTAAAGTCCTCATAATTAAAGGACTAAAGTCCTCACTACGAACCAATATGATTGTGATTGTTATATTCAGAAACGATCTCACAAATTAATCCAGACCTTACATCAGGCTTTGCATGGTCATTTAAATTTATGTATCCATATTTTCTCCCAATTCTCGAAGCCGCTGCGCCAATCTTTCGGATCGCTGCCTTTCTGAATTAACTTGCTGTTCTAGTTGCACATTTTCCTGTTCTAGCTGCTGTAGATGTGCTTCTTCTGCTCGAATTAAATCTTCTAATATAGCAGTCATAAATGAGTCGTAAAGTTTTTTGCCCACCCCAACCCTCCCCGCGAGTTCGGGGAGGGAGTAAGAAATTTACAAATGATTTAGGATTGCTATAGACGAGATGGAATTAGTAGAAGAATTCAACTTTCATAGTAGGAACAAGAACCCAAGAAATCCTGAACCCAGCACAAGTCATGAAAGCAATGATTTTGAATAAATTAGGATTTTTAAGCGCGCCATTATAGCCTTTCTCAAAAAGATGAGGTATAACTGACAGCTTATATAACCGCTTAAACCAAGAGGGCCCAAGCCCAACAACGTCCGCGAATCTTTGTGAGAACCGCTATATACATATTCGAGTAATTTTTCGTAGGAAAAGCAACATCACATCTAATCGGAAAGGTAATATTACCCGAACATCTAAACAGCGACGCACCAGACAATTCATAACGGGGATGAATAACCAGGATTTGGTATGAAACGATAGTTAAGCAAACAAGACAAACAGTTGTTTTGTTTACAGTCTGCTCGCTATGGCTGGTGCGTCGCTGTCAGATTCTCGGTTTGTATTGAGGGATTTTTGTCAAGCGATGCACCTACTTCATCCTTCATCCTTCTTCCTTCATCCTTCTTCCTTCATCCTTCATCCTTCTTCCTTCATCCTTCTTCCTTCTTCCTTCATCCTTCTTCCTTCTTCCTTCATCCTTCATCCTTCTTCCTTCATTAAAAAACCCGACACTGACAACATATTTAAACTTGTCAGTATCAGGTACAAAATCAACAAATTACCAACAAAAATTTAGGACTTTTTGCCAAAAACTTGTTCTTTCAAAGCTTGAATTTCTTGACCTAATTGTTGGCGGTTGGAAGAGCGCAGCAAATAGCGGTAGATAAACCAGGCTGTATATCCGATACCAATTAGCTCGAATGTGGGTGCTAGCAGGGGGATATCGTTTAGTTCGTCTACGATGCCCAAAAGCACTTTCAAAGAAACAATCGAGGCTAAAATGACACCTACAACTGTCAAAGGACTTTTGTACTGCTCGTAAAAGCTGCCGATGTAAGCAGGAAACTCCGACAAAATTGAAATAATTTGTTCTTTGATCTGCTGTGTCTGATCTGGTGGTTCTTCGGTAATGATAACTTTTGTGCTACCGCTCGAACTGTCTGCTTCATTTTCAGCAGGAATTTCGGTGATGATAACTGTTGTTTCTGGTTCGTTTGATGAAGTCATTTCTCCACTCGCAATAGTTTTTTGCTGATTGGCGGCAGGTATTTCAACTGCTGCTGCGGCTGTTTCAACTGCCGAAATATCGACTGCTGAAACCTCCGTTCCGACTGTTGAAACAGCCGGTGTTTCGACTGCTGTAACTTCCGCTGCTGGTTCAAGAGTCGGCGTTTCGACTGCTGTAACTTCCGCTGCTGGTTCAAGAGTCGGCGTTTCGACTGCTGTAACTTCCGCTGCTGGTTCAAGAGTCGGTGTTTCGACTGCTGAAACCTCTGCTGCTGGTTCTACCAAAGGCGTTTCGACTGTTTCAAGAGTCGGTGTTTCGACTGCTGAAACCTCTGCTGCTGATAGCTCAACCGCCTGTGTTTCGACTGTTGAAACCTCGACTGCTGGCTGTTCCCGCTCGGAAATTTCGGCGGGAGTTTCGGCTTTGGGTTGTTCTAGGCTAGGAGTTTCGGCCGCAACACCAACTGCCGGCAAATTCAAGTTGCTAATGGCATCAAGCAAGCGGGTTTTAGCCGTCCCCCGCTGGTGAAGGATTACCCAAGATTCTATCAGGTCGGGGCCGTGCATTGCACCTGTCAGAGCGGCTCTGAGCGATCGCATAATCAGCCCTTTGTTAAGATTTTTCTCTTTACTGAGCTTTTTAGTGATTTTCTGAGCTTCTGCTGCTATTAGGGTGGGATGACTTTCCAGAGCTTCTTGAACTGCTTGTAAAGCCTGTGCAGCGCCTGATTGCTGCAACTGTGCGAGTGCTTCTTCTTCGTATTCCAAAGTTGGCAAGAAGAACAACTTGCACATACCGACAGCATCGGTTAAGCGAACGAGACTCGGGCCGATTAAAGCAGCTATTTGTTCGAGCCAAGGGCGATCGGCCTTAGAATCAAACTCATAACCGGCTTTCTGCCAATAAGGTATCAGCAAATCTGTCAATTGCGGCACAGGCATCTTGTGCAGGTATTGACCGTTAAGCCAGTTCAGTTTATCCCAATCAAATTTTGCACCGGCTTTGTTGACTCGATCGCAACTAAATACTGCCGCAGCTTCGGACAATGTAAATATTTCTTGCGTTGAATCCGGCGCAGTCCAACCCAGCAAAGTCATGTAATTGACTAAAGCTTCGGGGACGTAACCCATATCTTTGAAGTCAGAAATCGAGGTAACGCCGTCGCGTTTAGAAAGCTTTTGCCCTTGGGCGTTTAAAATCAGCGGCGTGTGGGCAAATTCTGGGATTGTCGCGCCCAAAGCTTCGTAAAGCAATATTTGTTTCGGAGTATTGCCGATGTGATCTTCGCCGCGGATGACGTGGGTGATGCCCATGTCGATGTCATCGACAACTACGGCGAGGTTGTAAAGGGGCTGGCCGATGACGCCGCCGCTGGATGCCCGGGCGATTACCATGTCGCCGCCGAGGTCGCTACCTTTCCAGGTTACGGTGTCGCGCACCATGTCATTCCAGGAAATAGTGCGATCGTCCTCAATAATAAACCGAATCACAGCTTGCCGCCCTTCGGCTTCAAAAGCTGCGCGCTGTTCCTCCGTCAGGTGGCGGTGGCGGTTGTCGTAGCGGGGGGCCTGTTTGTTGGCTTTTTGCGCTTCCCGCATCTCGTCAAGTTCTTCCGACGTGGTGTAGCAGCGGTAAGCGAGTCCTTTGTCGAGAAGGGATTGGACTGTTTGGCGGTAAATTTCCAGACGCTGGGACTGAAAACTCGGGCCTTCGTCCCAGTTCATACCCAGCCAGGTGAGTCCTTCGAGGATGTTATCGGTGTATTCGCTTTTAGAACGTTCTACGTCTGTGTCTTCTACCCGCAGGATGAATGTTCCGCCTTGGTTGCGGGCAAACAGCCAGTTAAATACGGCGGTTCTGGCGGTACCGATGTGGAGGTTTCCGGTGGGACTGGGGGCTAGACGGACTCTGACGTTCATTTATCTTTTTGCTTTTAGATTGGGGGCAATTTGCTGGTTGGGGGATTTGCTGTGGCTGTGACTACAAATTTTATTATATTTTGTTACCGATGTGAAATTTGCGATCGCCGCTGATTTGCCTCAAATAGTTTAATAATAAGGCATCGAGCGTTCTGGCTACACTTTCCGGCAAGGCAGCAGATGGAATAATGATACTAGCATTAGGGGCTGTCAATCCTTAATTAACCTTTTGGACTATTTTTCAAGGCAGGAGTAACTGCCCGCCGACTGGCAATGCGCGCCCAGTATTCGTCTATACTGAAGAGGATGCTATGAGATAGTTCGATCGCGATCGGTCTATTCACTTAAAAATTCCTGTAATATTTTCGATTTAGCCTTGCCAGTCTTTTCGACATCATCGGTTTTCTTAGCATAAAAAAGAGATGAATGCAACTGTTCTACGAGACCGTTATCACATTGTTAAACCTCTGAGTGCTGGGGGGTTTGGGCAGACGTTTTTAGCGGAAGATTGGGATTTGCCGAGTCACCAGATATGTGTGGTAAAACGCTTTCAGCCTCAGTCTAATGAACCGTTTGTTTTACAACAAGGTGCGCGGTTATTTAATCAAGAGGCAGAAATTTTACACCGCTTGGGAAGTCACGATCGCATTCCGCGTTTATTAGCGCATTTTGAGGAAAATCAAGAATTTTACATGGTTGAGGAGTTTATTGAGGGGGATGTGTTAAGTAATGAGTTGACTCGCGGGATGCAGAAGGGCGAAGATCAGGTAATTTCGCTGTTGCAGGATATTTTAGAAGTTTTGGCGTTTGTTCACGGTCAGGGTGTAATTCACCGGGATATCAAGCCGGCTAATTTGATTCGGCGTCAGTCGGATGGAAAAATTGTTTTAATTGATTTTGGGGCTGTTAAAGAAATTGGCTGTTTGTCGGTGAATATGCAGGGTCAACTTACGCCTACAATTGCGATCGGCACTCACGGTTATATTCCAGATGAACAGGCTAATGGGAAACCACGTTTTAGTAGTGATGTTTATGCGGTGGGGGTAATTGCGATTCAGGCGTTGACGGGTTTAAATCCCGAACCGAATGTTGGGGGGTTTCCTGAAGATGCGGTGACGGGGGAGTTTCAGTGGCGGGATGCCGTATCCGTGAGTGGCGAATTGGCAGATGTTATTGATAAGATGGTGCGTAAGGATTGCCGACAGCGTTATGCTTCTGCGGTGGAAGTTTTGCAGGATTTAGATGCTTTTTTGTCGAGTGCAAACCAACCGACTTTGGTTGCCACAGCACCTACTACAGCACCTACTTTAGCACCTACTACAGCACCTACTTTAGCATCAACTCAAGTTTCTCAACCCCCTGTTTCTTTTATGTCTATTTTATCTTGGTTTCGCTCTCATAAAGAGACAACTGCGATTGCAATCGCACTCATTGCGGTAATCATTGCACCGTTTAATGAAGAAATTCGTGAGTGGGTTGTTAAATTTATGTTTGGTTATTCATATTATGAAAATAAAGAGATCAAAGTCAAATATCCTGCTGAATGGCAACCGTCGATTTTTGATCGTGGAATAACCCCCGATGAGATAGTCTTCACGTCACCGAAAGATGATGGGTTTCGAGAACTTGTGACTGTTTCTTCTGAAAAGTTATCCAACCCCATGTCGTCTCAGGAATATTATACACAAATCTTGCAGCCGAAAATTCAAAACCAAGTCAATCACGATCTCTTAAAGAATCCAGAGAAAACAACTTTGGGAAACAATCCGGCACAAATGCTAGTTTTTACTACACCAGAATCGGCGGGGAAAAACCCCGTTGTACTCAAGCACAAATTGATTTGGACTGTGAAGAATAATCAAGCCTATATCGTCACCTATAAGGGTGAAGATGGCAATTTTTTAGACGATGAACAAAAAGTAATTGAACCGATGAGACAATCTTTTGAAATTCGTTAATTTCCCAAACTCAATTACTTTTTCTGAAGTCTGTTGAGATTATTTTGTGAGCTTTCGCAGCTTAAGGTGTTTGTGCCACAATATAGTAATGCTGTTTGGAAATCGGCAATGGCTTTTTCTTGATTGCCCATTTTCTCATACATAGCCCCCCTGTTGAAGTAGGCAACGGTAGATTTAGGATCTAATTTAATAGCTTCATTGTAATCCTTAAGAGCGTTGTCTTTGTCTCCTTTGTCACCATAGACAGCCCCCCTGTTACCGTAGGCAAAGGCATTTTTAGGATCTAATTTAATGGCTTCAGTGTAATCCTTAAGAGCGTTGTCTTTGTCTCCTTTGCCATAATAGACATTCCCCCTGTTGTAGTAGGCATCGGCAAGTTTAGGATCTAATTTAATGGCTTCATTGAAATCCTTAAGAGCGTTGTCATAGTCTCCTTTGTCACTATAGATATTCCCCCTGTTGCTGTAGGCAATGGCATATTTAGGATCTAATTTAATGGCTTCATTGAAATCCTTAAGAGCGTTGTCATAGTCTCCTTTTTCACGATATAGATTCCCCCTGTTGCTGTAGGCAATGGCATATTTAGGATCTAATTTAATGGCTTCAGTGTAAACCTTAAGAGCGTTGTCATAGTCTCCTTTGTTATAATAGACATCCCCCCTGTTGCTGTAGGCAATGGCATTTTTAGGATCTAATTTAATGGCTTCATTGTAATCCTTAAGAGCGTTGTCATAGTCTCCTTTGCCACCATAGAGACTCCCCCTGTTGACGTAGGGATAGGGATGGGGCTGAATTTCTATAGATTTAGTATAAGCGATGATGGCTTCTGGATCGCGTTTTAATTCGCGCAGTGTCACACCTTTCCGCCAATACAAAGCAAAATCTTTTTGGTTTTGTTTTTCTGCTTCTTCAATGGCTCTTTCAATAGCATCTAAGGCAAATCCATACTGTTTAGATGCACCAAGTGCATCTCCTTTTTTGCGCCAAGCTGCATAAAAATCCGGCTTGATTTCAACTGCCTTACTAAAGCATCTAACCGCGTCTACATAATTACCTTGATCATAAACTCCTAAACCTCTTGCGTACCAAGCAAGAGACGACTTAGGATTAATAGCAAGAGCTTTGTCGAAAGCATCAATCGCCTCTGAATATTTACCGACGCGCCATAATTGATTGCCATAGCTGATCCAATCTTCCTCCTTAGCCTTCTTTGAGGGTTTTGCTATCGTTAATGACATCTGGAGAATATTATCAACTTCTTCTTTTTCAGGAAGAGGAGGTGCAGAGGTTTCTACTCTCAACCATTCTTTTTGAATCCCAAAGTTATCTATCAAACCTAAAATCTTTTTACTTGGTATCCCCAAACTATAACCTATATTAACACCATCTTCTGCTTCGATTTGTCCATGAATGCCTATCACTCGTCCTTGAGTATCAAAAACAGGCCCGCCACTCATCCCTCCTTGAGTCATATTGCTGTAAGCAAGTTCATAGCCATCTTGCAAAGAAAAAACATCTTTTGCATCGTATATCTGAGCTTTTGTGGGAGATAAAAACCAGCCAGTAGTCAGGAGAGAAATGGGTTTTGTGTAGTTGTTAGATATCGGCCACCCAAAGACGAAAATGTAACTATTATCTTTTAATTCATAGTTTCCCAGAGTGGCGACGGAATAGTTAACGTCGCTAGTGAATGACAAGAGGGCAATATCTGAACTTGCCGATTTTTTCTCGGTTCCGGGTTTAATGGTATATCGTTTATTATCTGGAGTAATAATAGTGTAATCCTGTTCAGTTTTTTCGACAACATGAGCAGCCGTAAGGACGTAGTAGGTGTATTTATTTCCGTTTTCTTTATGGCTGGCAATAATCACACCAGATCCACCCCCAACTTTTCGTTCAATTCTGACTGCGCTCTGTTTGGCTTTTGTAGCAATGTCACTGGGTAAACCTGTGAGAGTTTGTGAAGGTGGATTGAGGAATTGCGAGGCTGTTTGTGCTAAGATTTCCACGGGCACTCCCCAACTCAAAGGAAGCATTTTTTCGCGTTCTGTTTCACTGGGGCGAGTTCCATCTTGAAACACAAAGGGATCGCCAAAAAGAGGATAAGAATGTCTGCCATTTAAGCCAATTAACTCTCCAAAACGGTTCAAAATTGGGCCGCCACTCATGCCTTTTTTGATCGCATTGGTGTAGCCGATGCGGTAGCCAGTTTTAAATGTTTTTTGTGGAAAAAGCCCGACGGTTCCTGTGGTAAAATTCAGGTTTTCTTCATCAAAAGGAAAGCCAGTAGCATAAACTTTTTCACCAATATTAACATACTTGCTGGTATTAATATTAGTCAAATCAGGAAAATTTGCCGTCGCATAGTTGGAATCAGAGACAAACTCTAATAACACTAAATCATTGTCACTAAATTTAACACTTTCAACAACTGAGGCGGAGTAAGTTTTTTTGTCTGGGGTTTCGATCCGATAGGGTGCTTCGTTATTACCAAGAACGTGAGCATTTGTCAACAAGGTATAACGAGATCCATCTTTGCGAATCAAGGTTCCTGAGCCTCCACCCTTAGATTTAGTTGTAGTTACGCGGACAGTGATCGATTCCGCGAATTCTTTCAAATCTGCTTCTTTTAATTCACGAAGCCCCGCAGGTTGGAATTGCTGTACAAAAGTATTAACTCGATCGCAACCCGAAAGAATGGGTGAAATGAGTAACAAACTGCTCAGACAAGCCAGGATAAAAAGAGGCCGGTTTTTCATTCTTAGATTTTGTTGTCTTTACTGAGGATCGGAAATGAGGGCCGATGAAACACCTAACCCTCTAATTTACTATTGTTTTTGAATTTTGACAAAGCTGGTTTAGAAGGTGTTTACTTGCGAAGTTCTGTGATAGCAAGATAAGGTTTACCGCCGCTTTGCTCAAGTGGTTTACTGGCGTTGTCACTAGACCTTAATTTACCAAGCACGCTATCTACCGTATCTGGCGGTGTTACGGTAAACAGCATCAGATTACAAGCTCCGTTTTCTTTGTCAGAAATACAAATCACTGGCAGCTTGTTTTGTTTTTCTGATATCAGATATCGAAAACCTCCGTTATTTTCTGCGTGTTGGAATTTGAGTGATACTTCTTCACAGCGTGTTTGTGGATCATAGCCTGAGCCTGTAAAAATTTCAGATTTCCAGCGAATTACAGGCTGTGTGTCTTTAGGAGTCTCAGCAAAGGTAGTGGGAATACCGGTTTTGTCCTTGTCACAGAAGAACCTGGCTTTGGCGACGGGGAATGGCGCTTTATCACAGCCGCCGATCGTCCCTACCAACAAAAAACCGAGCAAACATCCGGGCAAAAATCGTATTTTCATATTTAACTTCTCTCGGCATGGAGAGGAACAAATCATTTTTTCCCAACCCGATCCCGATCATAGCAGAGCCATCAGGCCGGTTGTGGTTGTCAACAAAAATTTAATAAAACAGGACTTACGCACGGGGGCCAAAAACCCGGTTTCTGCGTCAACATCTTTAGAAAAAACGACGATTTTTGGAAGAAAACGGTTTTTTTTGCGTAATTCTTATAAAAGATGACCACTAACAGCAGATAGCACAATTCGAGTTCACTCTTGTACAATACTGATGCGAGTCTCTTGTTCCTCGCCATCTCGCCATTAAAATAAATTTTCCTATGTCTGCGACTAAAACTGAATTTCCCGAATCTGTTGAAATTAAGCCATCTTGGCAGATTGAGCTTTTGTACGACGGTGAATGTCCGCTGTGCGTGCGGGAGGTCAATTTCTTGAAAAAACGCGATGCAGGCCGAGGTTTGGTGTCGTTTGTGGATATTGCGGACGATCGCTACAACCCCCAAGCCCACGGCGGCATCGACTACGAAACGGCGATGGGACGGATTCACGCGGTGTTACCCGACGGTACGGCAATTAAAAATGTTGAGGTTTTTCGCCGGATTTATGAGATTTTGGGAATGGGCTGGATTTATGCGGTGACTAAATTGCCAGTTGTTGGGACGATCGCGAATTGGCTGTACGGAATTTGGGCCGAATGGCGGCTACCTTTGACAGGAAGACCTAATTTAGCTACTGTTATGAGCGATCGAACTGCACGGATCGAGTGCGAAACAGAAGGCCGCTGTCGGGTTGACAGTTGACAGTTGACAGTTGCATCGAATCTGGTCAATCCAAAAAAGATCGAACTAATCTCAAGATAAATTAATAAAGCAGCATAAAAATATGGAAGATGCAGGATATACAGTCTTCATGGGCTTCGGATTGCTCTGGGTACTGATGGGAATTGTGGCTGTGATTACCCTCTTCAAGTCCGACGGCCAAAAACTGCGGTTTGGTAAATGGGGACTGTTAGTTGCGATTCCGATCCTAGTGCCGATCGCCCTGGTTTTAAGCTATCAGATATTCCGGCCGTTTATTATTCAGCACCTTTGAGCGCTGCTGGGAGTCGATCGTCCGCCGGAGAAAAGAGTTAGTTAAATTAAGTTAAACATTATTGCTGATTTTCGGGCGATCGTAACTGCTCGCTCGCCCATTGACGCAAAGACCGAATTATGGCATTATCATCTTGAGTTTCTGCCATCTGCAAAAATTGATTGAGCATTGCTACAGAAAGGATGGGAAATGTCGGACTGCGATCGCAGGTAATATATTCCCGATTTTGCAATTGATAAATTTGTACAGTTTGTGCCCGATACCGCCAAACTTCAGGAATTCCTAGCTGCTTGTAAACTACAAATCGATTAGAAGAAGGACTGGTAATATCAACTTCTATTACCAAGTCTGGGGGAGGATCTGTTGAGATGTCGAGTCTTTTCCCTAGAATGCGATCGACATTTTGGATATAAAAACATGAATCTGGTTCTGCACCTTGTTCTAAATCTTCACGGTTGAGAGTCGTCGAACCAAATCCCTTAATCTTCAAGTCCAACTCCTCAGTCAAAGCTGTAACAATCCGTTTCAGCAAACAGTTAACTGTTTCATGCAAATCTGAGGGCATGATAATTTCTAACACTCCTTGAGAATAAGAAAACCGCGAGGCTCTCTTGTCTCCGGCTTCTGCTAACAAGCTCTGGTAAGTCTGCCAACTGATGTTAGATAATACCACCCGTTGCGTAGTTTTTTCTGGGGAGGGGTTAATGAGGGTAACTGTCAAAATTCCCGCCTCCTTATTCATAAAATACTAAGACCCTAAAATTTTTATTTTAGAACGTCTACTTTCGAGGGAACGGGACAGACGGGGCTCGAACCCGCAACTTCCGCCGTGACAGGGCGGTGCTCTAACCAATTGAACTACTGTCCCTCGTTTTTGCCTTTGTTTCAGGCACAATTTCTATTATGCAGATAACTGCACCGTTTGTCAAGAGGTTTTTTGAACTTTTATTTGGAAGCCCAAAATTTGAGTCTCTTGCAGGGGACTGAAGTTGTTGTCGCTTACCAAAATCAGACCTCTGGTACCATCGGCTAAATCGGGGCCAAATGTCAAGCCCTCAATGTTGTCTAGGGGGATTTTCAGAGTTTCCAAATCTAGCAGCAGCCGTTTTTGGGCGGGGGAAACCTCGCTGATACGTGTTTTGAGGCTTTCGATTGCTTCAATGCGATCGGCTTTTTCCAAAGAAATCTCAAAAATTCTGATCGTCGTGCCGGTTTCCAGGGAGAAAGCGCGCTCTAAACTCAGCAAGCGCTTGTCGTCGATCGCCAATAAATCCACTAAACCGCTGCTAGTTAATTTTCCCACAGGATTCGCACCAGGGGGTAGCGGTTCGGTGATGTAGGCAAAGGAGGCGTCTGGATTGCCACTCGCAGCATCGTACCGCAAAATCCGGCACGGGCTGCCTTTTTCCAGGGAAGTTACGGCACCATCTTGAACTGTAGCGTTTTCGGTGGCGGTGAATAGGTATTTGCGATCGGGCGTTAGAGTCAAGCTTTCAAAGGCGAGATTGTTGCGGATGCCTTTGGTGTTTTTGGCGTCGGGCAAAAATAGATCGGGAATTGGTAGCGTTTTGAGCAGTTTACCATCCAGGGAGAATTCTTTGATGAAGGGATTGATTTGGCGATCGGCATCTCCCTCAGAAGAAACAAACACGCTGTTGCCAGTAAAAGTTATCCCTTCTGGATCTAAACTTAATTCGGGAAAACTTTTACCGTTTTCATCTAATAAAGTTGTAACACCAGTAAATTCAATCTTTTCTTTTTCCAGTTTACCAGATGCCAAGTTAATTTTTAGAGAATAGAAGCGCGCCGGAGCCTTGCTGCTGCGGTCATCAGAAATGGCATAATAAACTTGTTTCTCGGCATCATAGGTAATTCCCGAAAGTCCGCCAATTTCCGTCCCCTGAAAGGGAGAACCTGTTGGAAATATTGCCCTACCGATAAAATCTATTTTGGTGACAGCGAAAGATTGGGCTGACAAGTTTACCAAAACAGCAACAGTTGCTGCTATCAAAAAACAGGCAATAAATATAAGTAGCTTCCCTAAATTGTGCATTTTACTATCTTCTTCTCTTTCTTACTTCGCGGCCTTTGCGTCTTCGCGGTTCGTTCAATCAGAAAATCACTGCTTCTGACTCAACAAAAAATTAGTCAACCAATCTTTAACGATGTAAGTAGCGCGACAGTCGTCCTCATTGTAGCGGACGATCGCCTCCAAGAGATCGCGATCGCCCGTTTTGAGCCAATCATCGTACCAACAGACACACTGAGCACCGTTAGCCTTAGCATCGCGCCAGTCAAAACCCAACCAGCGCGCAATCGGTTTGAGTGCGTAACTTTCCACCGGCATAATTGCTTGTTGCGTCACTTGCTTGTGAATATCGACAAACCGTTTCAGCACTGGCTTCCACAAGTAAGCTGGAGTGTTGTAAAGTTTAGCCAGTCGCTTAAAAGTCTTGACTTCGTAGTCGCAAAAGTGGAAAATCGGAGCAATGGGATAAGCCCACATTAGTTCTAAAAATTGCTCCCAGATTGCACCTTCCTCAGCAGGTGATTCTGCCAGGAAACCGTGGAATTTTTCTGTTTTATTGTACCTATCGACAACTAATACTCCGTGGAGATAATCTAAATTTAACTCCGGTTCGGCTTCTATGTCAAAGTAGAGTTCGATTGGGGCGATCGGCAAAAACACCGATTGAGAATAAGGAATTGGCTTGCTGCGGAGAATTGGCGCAGGCTTGGCAGGTGAAGCAGGCTTATTTTCTGTATTTTTTACCAGCTCTATTTTAGGAATTACTAAATTATTATTTGCCTTTTCTGGTATTCTTATAAACTGACTAACCGCTGCTACTGCCGAACCTACATCCGTTACATCCGCTACAAAATCCGTTGCCGAACTTCCTTCTTCTCGCAACAGCGGTTGATTTAACAAGTGAGATTGAGCTTGTCGCACCACATCAAAAGCAACTCTGTCAGGAAATTCTGGATAATCTGCCAGCAATTCACAACTAGCATTTGCCAGAGATGTAACATCAGTAATTTCGAGAGTCTTTAATCTAGCATAGCGGCCGGCAGTAACTCCGGGCAATAACGAAAGATGTTTAATAGATTCGGCTTCCGCGTGACAGACAGTATACCAACCGCAAAGATTGCACTTTTGACGAGAAATGAAAACCTCCGGCTTATCTCGATTTTCAATCATCTGGATGCAGTCGTCTAAAAGCTCGAACATCTCAGGAGTTCGCCGATCGAGATTAACTTCCCACAGCCCTTTTTTTCGCAGCAGCAGCCACGCATTATCTGGCATTCTTTCTTGCACGGAAGCTAACACTTGGGCGTGAAAAGCTGCGATAATTTGATAGTCTAGTTTTGGTCGCTTGCTAAGCCAAATATCCGCAGTAGCATAACTCCAATCGCCAAATTTAGATTGTCCCGGCTGCTTGATTAATAAATGCGGGCGGCTGATGAGGGTAATATTTGAAGAGTGAAGGGTTGAGGATGAAAGATGCACCGGAGTTTCGTGAATTTCTTCGCCAAATTCCGGGAAGTATTGACTGTCAATTCCTACCAGAGAATCTGTTGCGCCGCTGATTTTGCCGAATTCACCCCGGATGAGCACTCCTCGATAAATGCGATCGACTCCTTGCTGCATTAAACTTAAGGTAGCCGCCGCCCCAGCTTGCCAATCCCCTCTAGGATATGATGGTTGTTGGTAAGTCTCGTGTTCTAGAGCCTGCTGCTGATACGTCCCGCTGTCGCGCATCAGTTTCAACAGAAAATCGCTAGGAGGATCTAATTGTTTCCAGTCTCCGCAGGTGTCTAAAAATGCTCGGAGATGGCATCGTTGATAGGAAAGTAAGAGTTTGTCAGTTATTAACATTTAGTATTCGCAGAAGGAAGTTCGGCAACGGATTCGCTCGACGGATGTAACGGATGTAAAATATAGAAAGAACAAGGCTTTTTGAGAGAGGTTTTTGACATTAATATTTATTCAATCAGTCATGCGCGCACATAGTCCATATATAGTGTTTTGTAGGGGCAATCCCCCCGTGGTTGCCCATCCATAGGATTATTGTGTAAGTTCTATCAATATTAACGCTATCAATAATTCCCCAGAAAAGTATGACAAAGGACAATCACCGGCAACAATTCCCAGCTTTGGCCAATAAAGCTTATTTTAACTACGGCGGACAAGGGCCGTTGCCTGAGACTGCTTTAGAGGCGATTTATGAGGCTTACAAGCGGGTGCAGCTTGGGGGGCCGTTTTCGGGGGAGGTGGGGGCTTGGGTGGTTCAGGAGGCGATGCTGACGCGACGGGCGATCGCTCGCGAGTTAGCTGTCCCTCCTGAAACGATCGCCCTGACTGAAGATGTCACTGTCGGCTGCAATATTGCGCTGTGGGGCATTGACTGGCAAGCGGGCGATCGACTGCTGCTTTCAGATTGCGAACATCCGGGCATTGTAGCTAGTGTAATGGAACTTCAGCGCCGTTTCAACATTGAGGTTGATGTTTGTCCGTTGGCGGCGACTTTGAATGAGGGATCTCCGGTGCAGGTAATTGCTGATTGTTTACAGCCAAATACTCGCTTGTTGGTAATCAGTCATATTTTGTGGAATACTGGCCAAGTTTTGCCTTTGGCTGAGATTGTTAAAGTGTGTCATGAATTCCATGAACCCCCCCTAACCCCCCCTTGCCAAGGGGGGGGACAAGAGGATTTGTCTGTGCAGAATCGCAAAGTTAGAGTATTAGTTGATGCGGCTCAATCTGTGGGAGTTTTGCCTTTAAATTTGATTGAGTCTGGGGTTGACTTTTATGCTTTTACTGGTCACAAATGGTGGTGCGGCCCGGAAGGTTTGGGCGGACTTTATGTAAGCGCTTCAGCTTTGGCAGATTTGCATCCGGTGTTTATCGGTTGGCGGGGAATTGTGACGGATTCTAGTGCTAAAGTGCTTGGATGGAAGCCTGGATCTCAACGTTATGAGATTGCGACTTCGGCTTATCCTTTGTATTCTGGTTTGCGAAGTGCGATCGCCCTTCAACACACCTGGGGTACGATCGAGGAAAGGTATGCAGAAATTTGTCGTTTGAGCAAGTATCTCTGGGAGCGTTTGTCGGAACTTCCCGATGTAGAATGTTTGCGGACATCTGTGCCGGAAGCGGGTTTAGTTTCGTTTCGATTGATGAATGGGATGCCGCACAAACAACTGGTTGATTTGTTGGAGAAGCAGGGAATTATGGTGCGGACAATTCTGAATCCTGATTGCGTGCGGGCTTGCGTTCACTATTTTACCACTGAGGCGGAGATTGATAAGTTGGTGGGGGCGATCGCAATTCAATCTGAGAATGCGATCGACAATAGGATAGATTAATCCAAAGAAACCGGGTTTTTTACCGAATCTGCGGACTGTAACGAAGTATTCTCGCAAAAACCCGGTTTCCGATCGCCCCTGCGTAAGTGAAGTCAGCCGGAGAACCATCGAATCATGCTAAAATAAACATCGGTGTTAGCGCAGAATTAGCAGTAGAGGGGTGAGATTACAAGGCATTGTGATAAACTAAGAGTTACAGTCTATATAATATATTCCCTATGACTAACCAGCGCCTAGCATCCTTCCAAACAGCCTTCCAGAATCTTCAGTTACTTGATTTAGTCACCGTAGAGCAACTGAATAAATTTCATGTGGAATATGGCACTGAGATTTTAGAAGAATTGGAGCATTTGGTTGAAGATTGCTCACCAGATAATAACAAAATCATTTTTACAGGGCATCGTGGGTCAGGAAAATCGACATTACTGGGTCAATTTTGCCGGAATACGCAGGCTCACTACTTTGTAGTATTCTTTTCAATTTCTGACATGATTGAAATGTCGGATGTGAATCATGTCAACATTTTGTTTGCTATGGCAGTAAAGCTGATGGAAGCAGCAGAAGAACGCCAGATCAAAATCGGTTCTACAACAAAAAAAGCTTTTTATAAATGGTTTAGCAAGCATACTCGAACTGAGGGAAGTTCATTTGAGTCGAGCATTGGGAATGAAGCGAGTGTAGAAGCTGGTCTCAATGCTTGGTTTGTGAAATTTTTTGCCAAAGTGAAAGCGACTTTGAAAGCTAACTCCGTGATTCGTGAGGAAATTACGACTGAGTTTGAGAGACGGATTTCAGACTTAATCGATACCATCAACGATATCGCTATTGCGATTCAAGCGGCGTGCGGACAAGAAATTCTGGTCGTTATTGATGGCCTTGATAAACTAGATCTAGAAATTGTCGATAAAGTTTATCGAAATAATATCAATGCGTTGTTTGGGCCTCAATTTAGGATCATTTATACAATTCCAATGGCAGCGACACGAGATTTGTCCTTGCGAGGAATTATTCAGAATGCTACGAATAATAAAATTCAATCCATGTGGGCGACAAAGTTGTTTCCCCGTGGAGAAGATAGAGTTCCCAATGCCTCTCCTGTCGCAGAAGCTGTAAAATTATTTGAACAAATTCTTTATAAGCGAATCCCCAAGGAGTTGATTGCACCGGAAGCAACTCAGATGATGATCGTTAAAAGTGGTGGTGCATTGCGAGAATTTATTCGTTTGGCTAGTATGTGTTGTGGGTTATGTTTGAAGCAGTTACGTCGCACACCAGACAACCAAAATTTGAAAATTACGCCTGAGATTTTGGAAAATGCGATTAAAGACTATCGGATTATTTTAACAGAACCTCTTGGACAAAACCGCTATCAAATTCTAGTGGATATATACCAAAATTATTTACCCCAAGATGGGATGGATCAGGATTTTTTAGAGTTATTGCACACGCTTTACATCCTAGAATATCGCAATGACGATTTGTGGTTTGGAGTTCATCCAGTGGTTCAGGAAATATTGCAGCGACGTGGCTTAATTGGAGCGGGGAGTTAATTAAATGCTTGACAGTGAAATCGTGGACTATGAATCGATCAATGAGGATAGTTACGATGGTCTTGTTTCTTTAATTGAAGCAAGTCAAGGTGTATTGTCATTGTTGATTGCCTCCTGTAAACCAGGAGATTTTCAAACTCAGATCATTAATCGTTACGAGGCTGAACTTACTCCGAATATCCCCTGTTATCGCGTGGTGTTGAATCAACAAGAACCGAGTCTAAGAGCTGCATTGGAGCAACTGGTTCAGGATTGCCCAGAGTTACAAAAAACCCACGCATCAGCCGTAATTACTGTAACGGGAACGGAGGCTTTGATGGATTTTGTGTCACAAGGTGACTCTAATAATCGATCGGAGTTAAGCCGTTTTTTCGGCTATTTGCAATGGACGCGAGAGGGGTTGCGAGAGTTTCCTTATCCCATTGTAATTTGGGTTACGCCGAAGATTTTGAGTCGTTTGAGTATAAAAGCACCGGATTTTTGGAGTTGGCGGAGTGGCGTATTTCGCTTTGTAGCACCGGCGGTGGAAGCAACGGGTGTGGTTAACCAGACTGGGGAAATTTCTCTGCTGATTGAGTCTGAGAGAAGAGAGACTTTACCGCTAGATGAACTGTTAGATCAGGTAGAAAGTCTGGAACAACAAGCTATGGAAACTCCTGCATTAGCAACGCTATACAATCGAGTTGCTAATAGTTATGCAAACCGGGTAAAGACGGGCCAAACACAGGATGATACACAGGAGATCGATCGGGCAATTCTTTTCTTTGAGAAGTCACTTGTTTTACAAAGAGAATTGAACTTACCCCAGGCGGAATCTGACACTTTGTTACAGTTAGGTGATATTTACCGTGACTTAGGATTGTGGAAACGGGTATTCGATCT
Source organism: Microcoleus sp. CAWBG27 (assembly GCF_020883145.1). Classification (NCBI taxonomy): domain Bacteria; kingdom Bacillati; phylum Cyanobacteriota; class Cyanophyceae; order Oscillatoriales; family Microcoleaceae; genus Microcoleus; species Microcoleus sp. CAWBG27. The sequence goes on along the minus strand of NZ_JAHREU010000006.1, from coordinate 60,239 downwards.
ATATGAGCAGTCTTTGGAAATTGCTAGGAGTTTAAAGGATAGCCTACGAGAGGCGGCTGCTTTGGGGCGACTGGGGAATCTTTACCAACAATATCCTCTAGGCGATCGTGCGAATAATTTGGAAGGGGCGATCGCATCTTACGACGAAACCCGCACCCAAGCCTATCTGCAACTGATTCAGACACTCTTGGCTTTCCCCAACGGAGACGAACCGCAGATATTACAGAATAACTCAGAATTATTAGATCGTGGATTTCTGGAAACTTGCGAGTCAGTAGCGGCAACTTTGGCAGGGAAAGGACAGGAAAATCCAGCGAGTTTCTTGCGAAATCTGGCTAGTCAGCTAGGGCAATTCTTGGATCCGAGGGATCAGGGAGATAGCGATGACTCTGAAGGTGAAAATTCGCAAGAGTATGCAAACTTTATCCTAGAATTATTGCAAGCAGAACAAGATAGCAATAGTGATATAAAAATAATTTACGCCATGCTGGCCGGACGGCAACATCTCCTCAATCACCGTTTTGCCGAAACTTTATATCAAGTGGCAGAGAAGTTAATTGCCGAAAATCCAGAAGCAATTGAGTCAATTCTCGCCACGCTTGAAAGTTTGAGTATGGATATTAGTAACTTTCCGCTGGGAAGTAGAGCGAATAATCTGGAAATTGCGATTACTGGTTATGAAATAGTTTTAACTAATCGGGAACCGGGAAGCGAAAAGTTTGCTCAAACCCAAAATAATCTGGCAGTAGCCTACAGTAACAGAATCAGGGGAGAGAAGGCTGACAATATCGAACGGGCGATCGCATCTTACAATGCTGCATTAACCGTCTACACCCGCGATGCTTTTCCCCAATATTGGGCAATGACTCAAAATAATCTGGCAGTAGCCTACAGCAACAGAATCAGGGAAGAGAAGACTGACAATATCGAACGGGCCATCGCATCTTACAATGCTGCATTAACCGTCTACACCCGCGATGCTTTTCCCCCATATTGGGCAATGACTCAAAATAATCTCGGAAATGCCTACTATTCCAGAATCAACGGAGATAGGGCTGATAATATCGAATGGGCGATCGCATCTTATAATGCTGCATTAACCGTCTACACCCGCGATGCTTTTCCCCAATATTGGGCAATGACTCAAAATAATCTGGGAGAAGCCTACAGTAACAGAACCATGGGAGATAAAGCACAGAATATCGAAGTTGCGATCGAATTTTACCAAAATGCACTACAAGTTTATACCCTTGAAGCTTTTCCCGAATATTGGGCAACGACGCAAAATAATCTGGGATTAGCCTACAGTAACAGAATCAGGGGGGATAAAGCACAGAATATCGAACTGGCGAAAAAGTGTTATGAAAATGCTTTAACAGTTAGAACTCTTGAGGCTTTCCCGCAAGAGTATACAGAAATTTTGTCTAATTTAGGTAATCTTGATGGAAGCAACCAGTAAGGGCAATTAGCTGATGATACCTACTACCCTGCCATTAAAATAGTAGAATTTTTAAAGGGTTAAATTCATTAATCAATCTCAACTCACACACTCCCACAAAAAAAACCGGGTTTTTACTTAATCTGTCGTCTTCAACGCAGTATTATCGCAAAAAACCCGGTTTCTAAAATCCTAATTAATGATTGTGTCCGTGCCCACCATGATTATGCCCATGATCCCCGTGAGAATGACCGTGATCCCCATGATTATGCCCATGATCGCCATGAGAATGTACGTGATCGCGGACAACCAAATTCGGATTCACCGCCACTGCCATTTCACTCAACAACGCTTCAATCTGCGGATTAGCCCACTCTGCCGCCATTTTCAGGAACTCAGGATGGTCGTTTACGCAAGGCAATTTGCGGTAAGTAACTCCTTGACGCTGTTTCTGCAAACCCTCAATAATGTGGTCTACATCTAACAAAGTTTCGTGATTTTCTGTCGCAAATCCGATCGGCATAAATACGATCGCAGTTGCACCCAAATCAATCAAATTCTTCGCAGCCAACGTCGCATCCGGCTGAGTCCATTCAATCAGCGGTGTGTCGTGATTCAGCCAGCCCACCGAAATCAAAGGATAGCGATACATCAAACGCTCCCGCACGCGATCGTACAAAGCTTGACTTTCCACAATCCCGGAAGTGAAGCCCTTCGCCTTGTGCGGACAACCGTGATTCATCAGCACAATCCCAATCTGAGAAGGCAAATGCGCTACGGCTAAATCGTTCTTAATTTCTGCTTCAACCAAATCCGCCATTAGCTGGATGTAAGCAGGTTCATCGTAAAAAGAAGGAATGTAGCGCTGTCCCGTTACCCAATGTTCCTTGCCATCAAAGGTTTGGGCTAAAGCATTGTTTACCTGTTCCACCGCAATCCCGCTGGTGAAAACAGAATCAACAACCAACAGCGGATAAATCAGAATTTTATCAAAGCCTTCAGCTTTAATTTGCGGAATTACTTGTTCCGGCAAAAACGGCGCGCAAAAGTTAAAAGCTTTGAACACTTTTACTTTGTCGCCCCATTTCTCCTGCAAATTCTGTTCAATCCCAGCGCGCTGCTGTTCAAAAATCGCATTGTGCGGCGACACGAATTTACCGTGTTGGTGACTCCATTCGTGCAAGTCGAAAATTGCCAAAATCTTCGCCAGGGGCGGATAAATCCAAGTCGGTACTGGGGCAAACTTAGCCGTCAGTAAATTTAAAGCTTGTTCGTTGTAGTTGGCAAAATCGTCGTAGCTTTCGACTTCGCCGTAGCCCATCAGCAAGACAGCAACCCGGTCATTACTTGCGGGTGCAGCAGATGTTTTGAACTCGATTTTTTCTGGAGAAGCAACCACTTTGTATTCCTCAATTTTATTTATTCTAAGAGATCCAGACAGGATGAAGGGTGAATCTGAGATTTTTCATTTTTGGCGATCGCGCAATTGGCGATCGCACCGCTGATTCCCGGCTTCTGCACCCATACTGCCCGGTCAAATCTTTTATTTATCCAAGAACACCGGGTGGATGAGCATCAGTCCTAAATCAGCTTTTTAACTCCAACCCGAAACCAACAGGGTGGCTAGAACTAGGATCGGGCTTTGCTAAGCCTGACAGGGAATCCGGCCGGGGGGGTTAAGTTTTATGTTTTCTTAAGACTCCCTTACCTTGCCTCAGATGCCAGTCGTTTCGAGCCTTCCCCGCGCTATACTTGGGGGGATACTCTGTCAACTTGACTCTATTATAACTTTAATACCCTATCCCCCGGGATGGTATCTGATATAATAGATATATGATAAAGTTATGTTGCGAACTATATTAACTTTCTTGACGCACTATGAGACTGGTAATTTGCCCCGGAGTTCACGAACCAAAGCTAACCGACTGTTTCCTGGCGGGACTTTCGGGGATTTGGGCCGTGGCTGCCGATCGCCAAAACCAGCAAATACTCAATAGCGTCAAGGTTTTTCCCGCTCATAAACATCCGCCTTTTTCAGCAATTGACATATTGCAGTTTTTGTGCAGCCAAGACTTAGCGGGAGAAAGTCTAGTATTTGTCAGCTTTTCGGCAGGAGTAGCTGGGGCGATCGGGGCTGCGTGGATGTGGCAACAAATCGGCGGCAAAGTCGCGGCATTCATTGCTTTAGACGGTTGGGGGGTACCCCTAGGGGGCACTTTTCCGATCCACCGGATCAGCCACGATCGCTTCACACACTGGAGCTCGGCAATTATCGGCAGCGGTGGAGACAGCTTTTACGCAGATCCAGCGATCGCACATTTGGATTTATGGCGCGAGCCCCAAACGGCAAAAGGCTGGCAAATGGGCCAAACTTCCGCCGGGATTGAGAAAGCCGCACCCACAACCGCAGGCGCATTTTTAGTTCACTTATTGAAACATTACGGAGTCCAATCAGTTGTTTAATTTTAATTTATTATCCTCAGGGATCGCACCTATTGTCACAGTTTCTCGCTTAGAAAATCCTCTTTCTTCAGGCAGAACAAACAGTATTAAACAGTGGTTAATATTTAGCGCCTCAGCATTTTTAGTCTCAATTCCCGTCTTCGTGCAAGCACCATTAGTTCGCTTGTATCCAACCATCAGCTTGCTCTCAACAATTCCCTGGTTCGTGCTCAGTTTAATCCTAATTTTCCGCCCCAAAACCCAAGTTTGGGGAGACTTATTATTAGGCTTTGCCGGATGTTGGCTGGCTGGTTCCATCTATTGGGGCTGGTTTAGATGGGAACCAATTTTGCACTTACCGATAGAATCAATTGGTTTGCCCTTTGCAATTTGGTGCTTGAACAAATCCTGGGGAAAAGTTGGAGCGTATTTTTATTTAGGTTCGCTATTTGGCACTGCAATTACTGACTTATATTTTTATTTGACTGGGTTGATGCCCTACTGGCGCAAAGTCATGCACGCAGAACCGGAATTCGCGATGCCGATTTTCCAAAGTGCGATCGGGCAAATTGACACTCCTTGGGGCATTGGTTGCGCTTTAGTTTTAATCGCTGTGTTGCTAACAGTCGGTTTGCTCAGTTTGCGCCCTACCCTGCACTGGCGCGCCTTCAGCGGAGCAGTTTTTAGCACGCTTTTGGTGGATGGTTTGTTTTGGCTGGCTGCTTCTGCGGCTTGAGATTTTTGGAGATTTTTGACCGCAGATGTGGGCTGATTAACGCGAGTGGACGCAGATGTTTTGATGAATCATTTGTAGTTGTAGGGTGCGTCAGTTTTCGGTTTAATACAAAAAATTTTGGTTTCTCAAATGACGCACCTTACTTGTTGTGGCTGGGTATTCTATTGTTTATTATCCCCCGGTTCGCTTAATATAAGTCACAGGATAACCAGGATTGCTCGGATTGCCGATTAACCGCTGATTCTTACAATCCACAAGCAAATCCAATTTCTCCAAAACCACTTGACCAATCAACACCTCATCACCTGTTACCAGAGCATCTTCGGTAGTCCTACGCCCCTCAATTTCAATTAATATAGCTTCCGTTACTCCTACGGTTTCTTGACGACCATCAGCATACTTAACCTGCTGTTGTCCGATAATCCGTAAACCTAGCTGCTGTACCATTTCTGCTGAAATTACTAGGTAAACCGATCCTGTATCTACTAGAGCTTCTGTTTCGCACTCACGCAACAACCGAGGCGCGAGTAATCCACGACTAATTAGAGCTTCATCTATGGCATTTGTCAACTTTACCTGAGTCGTAACTGCCCCCATGTTCTTCATTCCATCCAATGCTAATTTATTTAATTCTTTCATATTAAATTACCTTTGAATCTTTCCCTGCTGACATTATACGATTTCTGCTAACCAGACGCGATCGCCCTCGATCAACCCAGATTTTTTGAGATGAGTATTTAGTTAACAATGATGAGTTACAATCTAAAATCTAAAATCTAAAATCCAAAATTGATATCATGGCTTTCATTTCAGTTCGCGGTGTAGAACATTATTACGAGTGGATAACAGCAGGCAATAGCGCCCAACCCAGCGGCAAACCAGTTATGGTATTTCTCCACGGCTGGGCTGGCTCAGCCCGCTACTGGGAAAGCACTGCACGGGCGATCGCCAATGATTTTGATTGTTTGCTGTACGATATGAGAGGTTTTGGTCGATCGCCCTTACCGCCATCACCTCCTGAGTCCAGTTACGAGCTTGAAACCTACGCCCGCGACTTAGCCGAATTATTAAAAGCCCTGAATTTAAGCCGCGTCTTTCTCAACGCTCACTCTACAGGAGCATCCGTTGCTACTTTATTTCTCAACCTTTACCCCGAAAAAGTAGAAAAAGCCATTCTCACTTGCAGCGGCATTTTTGAATACGATGAGAAAGCCTTCACAACTTTTCACAAATTCGGCGGCTATGTGGTCAAATTTCGCCCGTCTTGGCTGGCTTCTATCCCGTTTGTCGATCGCATCTTTATGGCTCGGTTTTTGCGCCGTTCCTTACCAACAGCGGTCAGTTTAGCATTTCTCAAGGATTTCTTAATGGCAGACGAGGAAGCTGCGATCGGTACAATGGTGACAGCAGTCAGCAAAAGAGCAGCCGAGGAAATGCCCCAGGAATTTGCACGGTTGAGCGTGCCCACACTGCTGGTAGCTGGAGAATTCGATAAAATTATCCCCGCCGTCATGGGAGAGCAAGCAGCCTCCCTCAGCAAAAAAGTAGAATTTGTTATAATCCCAAATACAGCTCACTTTCCAATGCTGGAGGATGCCACAACATATTTGCAGCGAATCCGAGACTTTTTGCCAGCAGCGGCATAGCTGAGTTATTGTTCATCCAATGTACGATCGGGGAAGCAAGCTTTTACAGCAGCTTTTGCTCCGATCTTAATTTTTAATTCCTAATTTCTTAAAGCGAAAGGTGGTATCATGAACGACCTCGACCAATACTATAGAGTGCTGGGACTATTACCGGGAGCTTCCCGAGAAGAAATTACTCAAGCCTACAAGGATTTAGCGTTCATTTGGCACCCCGATCGCATCCCTAAAGATAATCCTAGATTACTCCAGAAAGCTGAAGAAAAGATTAAGGAAATTAATCAAGCTCGCGAACAGTTGCGATCGATTCAGCCAAGAGGTCAAAATCAGAACACTCAGCACAAAAATACTCAGCACAAACACACCCAGCAACAAAACACCCAGCAACAAAACACCCAGCAACAAAACACCCAGCACAAACACACCCAGCAACAAAACACCCAGCAACAAAACACCCAGTACAGAAATACTCAGTATCAAAATACTCAGTATCAAAACACTCAGCAACAAAACACCCAGCAACAAAACACTCAATATAGAAACACCCAACAACAAAACACTCAGTATAGAAACACCCAACAACAAAATACCCAGCAACAAAATACCCAGCAACAAAACACTCAGTACAGAAACACCCAGCCACCACCAACAACTCCAAAAGAACCGCGCTACTCTCCCGAGCCCTCTTCAGGAAATTATGCGGGAAATTATGCGGGAAATTATGGGGGAAACTATGCTGCAAACCCGACTGGGCCTTATTCAGATGCGTCGCGCTACCCATCGCAGCAACCGCAGCCATCTCAGTCTTACCGACAAGCTGCGCCACAAGCTCCCGATTTAAGCGGTTCCAACTTCAAAGGAGCTTCCTTAAAAGAAAAGGATTTTTCTGGGAGAAACTTGAGCAATGCCAACCTGAGTGAAGCTGACTTAAGCGATACTTTTCTGCACAACATCAACCTCACAGCGGCGAATTTGCAGAAAGCTAACTTGTTCAGGGCTAACCTATTGGGAGCTTGTTTGATTAATGCCAACTTGAGAGAAACCAACTTAATTGGAGCGGATTTGAGCGGTGCAGACTTGAGCGGTGCAGATTTGACGGGTGCTAAAATCGGTTATGGCGATCGCGTCATGGTAAAACTCACAGGAGCTAGATTAACAGGTACAATCTTGCCCGACGGTACCGTACACAGTTAAAGGATTGAGTTTTTCCTCAATTCTGAAGCCAAAAATCTAGTTTCGGCAAATTGTTACTCCCAACTTAGATAGTGTCACCCAAAACAACCCCCATAAAATAGGTTCGTAGTGAGGACTTTAGTCCTCTTCAAAGTTTTTTCACACAAATATTCGCTGGGAATCTTTAATATCGGTAACAAACCCGGTTTCTGGGTTCCCATGCGTAAGTCCTACTTTTTTTGTGATAAATTGTTAGGAATTCGTTGTTGGTGGTAATTCGGTTGTCTCAGATTGAAACAAAAGTTTGCCCTCGCACGGAGCTAAAGTCTGGTAGAAAAACTTTTTACAACGATTGTGTTCATCGGCAATTACTACTCGCGCCTCATGCCCGGTGCGAAATACCTCAGCGCGATCGCATTCTTCATAGGCAGCAATAATCACAAAATCTCCAGGATCGCACAAATGAGATGCTGCACCATTGAGACAAATGATACCACTTCCCGGCTCTCCTGGCAACACATAGGTTGACAAGCGGTTCCCATTGCTAACATTCCAAATTTCCACCTCCTGTAAAGGCAGAATTCCCACCTTATCGATCAATTCATTGTCAATGGTGACACTGCCTACATAATTAACATTTGCATCGGTTACGCGCACTCCATGTAGCTTAGCGTGCATCAATCTAATTCTAGCCATTGTTTTTTTCCTGTACTGTATATGTCAGTCGATTTTGTATTTTATATTTTAGATTTACTTGCAGCATTAAATTTGGGAGCTTGAACTTGAGTCTCGAATCTAAAATTGAAGAATTTCTACTGTCATATAACCAATATATAGCGGTTCTCACAAAGATTCGCGGACGTTGTTGGGCTTGGGCCCTCTTGGTTTCAGCGGTTATACAACCTGCCAGTCATACCTCATCTTTTTGAGAAAGGCTATAGCGATCGTAAATCATTTGTGAACTTCTTCTTGCTCCCTCCCCGCGAGTTCGGGGAGGGTTGGGGTGGGGTAAAAAATCTATGACTCATTTACGATTGCTATAGCAAACAATTTTCTCTAAGAGTAGCTTACTGCATCCTTTCCTTCAGTGTACTACCTGGAATACTTCCATGTCATTGTCAAATCCTTGGATTTTCACACGCTTGAGGTAATTACCTGCTGGGAATTCTCGCTCAATTGTAACTGTTTTGATTGGGGTTAGTGGTTGCCACGCTGAATTAAGAATATCTATAGCCGGCTGCGAATTTTCCACTCCCAAAATCTACCCCAAGAAATGTACAGCAAGTTGGATCTGACTTTTCACCTTTTTAGGCTTTTGGGGGAGGCTTTTCTCACAATTATTATGTCAAAACTTGGAAAATTGATTGGGTTTGCAAACTAATAATTTTACATATAGCGGTTCTCATAAAGATTCGCGGACGTTGTTGGGAAGAGAGCCCTTCTTGGTTTAAGTGGTTATATAGAACCCATTTGAGATCTTTTAAATCGCCGACGCTGGGGAGGATGAAGCATTTGGACATCAAACATCGGGTGAAAGATGAGGGATTTTCGCCCAAATGCTTCATCCCTACACCACGAAAGTTAATCTGTCTTTGATTGGCTGATGATTAAAAAGCTTGCAGCCTCAAAGATGTCAAATGGGTTATATAAGCTGTCAGTCATACCTCATCTTTTTGAGAAAAGCTATACTTAACGAGCTTGATTTTTTTTGATTGAACGCTTCGGTGATTGATTATTTCCGGCGGCGCAACTTTCGTCCAGCAGCCAGCATAGCACCTCCCGCCATCAAACCTCCGACCGTCATCGGTTCTGGAACTGGCTCAGCTTCTACCATCTCCACAGAACTGTTTTTCATCACTACAGCTACCGATTCGGGAATTGTATCAGCTTTTATCGTTCCCACAGAACCGCCTTTAATAAATACAGCCGAATCAAAATTACCGTCGCCCACATCTTTCATGCGGATGCTGAGAACATTTGTCTGATTTTGCTTGAGCAAACCCTCAAACCCTAAAACTTTAGTAAAACCGTCTAGCTTAATGATGTTAGCAGCAATACCTGTCAAACTTGGGTTGTTAATATAGTCCGAGTGATCTGTAGAGCGATTGTTTGGATCGGGAACGAGATTATTAATCGTAACTGTTTTCCCGTCGCTCAATTTTGCTAAGTTACGACCATTCAGCAACAGTTCAAAATCGTCATTGTATTCAGAAGCGCCGAACTCAGGAAACTCCTCTGAACCAAATACATACTCAAAAAACAATTTTTCAGCAGTGTCGTCAGCAAAAAATCTGAGGTCTAGCTGAGTTAAATCCCCAGCTTCGCCCTTTACTCCAAAGTCGGTGTTTAGATCGCTGCCGTTGGTCATTAGGTTATCTTTCCGATTCTGGCCCGGTATATTGGTGACTTTGCCAGTGCTGAGAACAACGCCTGACTGCAAACCAAAAGGGTCATTAATAAAAGTACCAAAGGCAGCCTGATTTCCGGTAATTAAAACAGAGAAATCACTCAATCCTGCTATGTTATTTCCTAACAAATTATTTTTCAAAATCTCAGTGTTATTAGTTGCCCCTACCGAAAATGCCATTACTGGTGATGCCAAAAAGCTCAGAGCAGCAGTCAAGGTAGCTGTTAAGGCAGCAATTTTGTGATAACTTATCATATATTTTTGTTTAAAAGACTAAGATTGTTTAATGTCTAAATTCATTTTTACATTAGATAAGCATCAATGTCTAGTGCCTTTACAATGACTTTACATATACGTAATTTTACGGCTTGGATGGTTAATATTTTGGGTATTTCTTAGCAATTATTCAATCAATAAACTTCAGGATAAAATACTAATACCAAAATATACGTACATAGACTAATAATTTGAGGAAGTAGGCACAGGATACCCAAGAAACCTGGTTTTTATGAGGTTTACGATCGCCCTTGACCAAAGATTTTGCTGAACAACCGGGGTTTTTGGGTAAATCCGCAATTGATATCAAGTGGAGTCGATCGACCTCACCTGATATCAAAACTAATGACTGATGACAAATGACTGATGACTTCTTGACTAATGACCGATCGCTAAAACCCCCTTGCTTCTCCTTCCCCGCGCGGATCGGCAGCCCCTTCCAACCAACCGTCATCAGTCTGGACGATCGCATTTGCATTTCCCCAGCCGGATCGTTCGACAATCTGATGTCCCCGCCTCCGCAACTCCTCAACCGTCCCAGCCTCAAAACCTCCGCGTTCCACCATCAGGCGATCGGGCTGCCACTGATGGTGCACCCGAGGCGCAGACACAGCTTCGCCCACATTCATGTCGTAAACCAACAGGTTGAGGACAATTTGCAAAACCGTGGTAATAATCGTGCTGCCTCCAGGAGCCCCCGCAGCAAGGCGAAATTTGCCATTTTCCGTCACGATAACCGGTGTCATGCTGGATAAAGGAGTCTTCCCGGGGGCGATCGCATTTGCCTCACCGCCCACCAAACCAAACAAATTTGGCACTCCCGGCGCAGCAGCAAAATCATCCATCTCATTGTTGAGCAAAATTCCCGTACCCGCCGCCACAACCCCAGCCCCAAAACCGCCATTTACCGTAAACGTCAAACTAACAACATTGCGCTCTTTGTCAACTACCGTCAGGTGCGTAGTTTCCGGCGACTCGTAGGCAAAGCGGCTCAAAGTTTTAGCATCAACAGCTTTTACTTCGCTCGAAGGTTTGGCTTTGGAAATTTCGATTTGCGATCGGCGAAATTTCCCATAATTCCTGCTAGTCAGAGCTTTGACAGGTACGCTGACAAAATCTGGATCGCCCAAATATTCGGCCCTGTCAGCGTAGGCAATCCTCATCGATTCCGCCAGCAAATGTAGTGCATCCGGGCTTTTCCTTCCCAAAATCTTGAGATCGGTATCGCCTAGAATATTGAGGATTTGCAACAAATGAACGCCACCGGAAGAGGGAGGCGACATCGCGCAAATTTCGTAAGTGCGAAACTTGCCACAAACCGGATTTCGCCAAATAGGCGTATAGTTTTTCAGGTCTTCGAGAGTGATAATGCCACCATTTTTAGCCATGTCAGTGGCGATCGCCCGCGCAATATCTCCGCGATAAAAACTTTGGGGATTTTGTGCAATTTGTCGCAATGTCCGCGCCAAATCTCGCTGTACCAAAACCTCCCCCGGTTGGTATAAAACATCACCGCGTGTAAAAATCTCCCGGGCCGCCAGATTCTTGTTAATCGCATCCTTTCGTTGCAGAGTAGCCTTTGTGAAGCGGGAACTTACAGGAAAACCGTTTTCCGCAAGGGCGATCGCCGGAGCCACCACCGCCGCCCAAGGTAACTTACCGTACTCGCGGTGCACGGTATAAAGCCCAGCCACAGTACCCGGAATGCCCGCCGCCAAATGCCCGTCCAGACTTGCCCTTGCCCGCACCTTGCCTTGCTTGTCCAAATACATATCGCGCGTTGCTCGTTTGGGCGATCGTTCCCGGAAATCCAGCGCTTGCACAGTTCCCGTTTCCGCCCGCCGCAGCAGCAAAAAACCTCCGCCGCCGATACCCGCCGAAAAAGGCTCCACCACCGAAATCGCCAAAGCCGTAGCAGCCGCCGCATCCACCGCATTGCCTCCCTGTTGCAGCAAGCTGTGCCCCGCAGCGCTCGCCAGGGGGTGAGCCGAAACTGCCATTACCTGTTTGCTGCGCTGCTGCTGCAAGTTTGGCTGTAGCTGCTGGTGGCACCCACCTAACAGTATTACTGTTATGAAACAAGTATAAATACGCACTTTGTCCCTTGACTTTGACAACATTTCCCCCCGCTTTGTCGGTGAATATTACAGTGAAAATTAAATAACATCATCCTAAAGACATAGATTTAATTTCACTTCAGATCAGAATCATTAACACCCACAAGTTTACCCAAATTCAAATATGTTCAGTAGGGTAATTGTTAAACACACTATATTCCAATACCGTTTACTGGTATACCGCCCTGGGGGTCAAACCCTATGAAAAATAGATATGGAGATTGCTTGGTTCCTCTCTTCGGACTATCTTAAGTAAACCGTATTGCACTATGTTCTAATTTAAATTATCATAAATATTAAGGATTATCAAAAACACTCATAGCCAAAAGTGTTGCAGATGAGCGGTAAAGATGCTAGCAGAGCTACATTAATTATTTTTTTAATAAACATTCCGATCAAAAATTTGGCTATTTTCAAGGCTCAATGTCCTATCTGCATAATAGGCTGGATTTTTTTTGCGTTGCTGATTTACGGTATGAAAAGCTAAATAGTTTTGTCATAGAAACCATTATCCACAAAGCTTTTGGATTTTAAACTTATTTTTTTCATACCCTGATTAAGCAACGTCGAATTTCACTAATTATAGCGGTTCTCATAAAGATTCGCGGACGTTGTTGCCAAGAGAACCCTATACGTTTAAGCAGTTATATTTGATAAAGGCTATAGCTATTGGCCTGCTACATATAGCCTACCGAACTCTGCCACTTTCTCGCAGTAGGTGAACAGTTAACTGGACTCAGCTAGAGATTCGACTTCTATAGTAGGTAATTCCCGCCTGTTTATTGACAAATCGACTGGTGCAGAGATTATGTACCAGTCGATTTGTTAATAATAAAAATTGGTTCTTTGCATAGGCCCTCTAAAATGCGATCGCCCTGACAAAAGCCCTCAAAGGATTGAACAGAGGGGAATTCGCCAAAAAAATTAGCTGTCAAATCGGCTGCGATACCCATATTGAGGGTTTTCCCCCCGCTAGGCTGATCCCACTCAGGCTTCCAGCCTGTTATATTGGCTATAGGTAAATAAGCGCAGTACAACTGTATTAATCAAGAGCCCAAGCAAGTAAGTAGCGGAAAACACGACTAAAACCCAAATTTTCCCACTATTCCCTACCCAACTCTGTTTCTCTTCTTTCCCCCAAGGCAAGGAGTTTGATATAGGAAGTTAATTTGCTTAATTTTCTGTAATAAAACTTAATAAAGCTGTATAATCTTTTGCGGAAAGCACTGTTGATTCTATGTAGATAGATCAACGCTCGGAAACAGCATCCTATTTTTCCCCTTGCTGGCATACACACCAGGGGGTTGAAGCTGGAATCATCAAAGCGATCGGGAAATTATGGTTTGCAACTTAACCGCTCAAATGCGATCGAGCTTTCATCGCACTAGATCCCAGTCAGTGCGTTTCACAGCCAGCAATTTTCAGTTTCAGCGGAAAATCCTTACTTGCTTCGTATTCTAATTTCAGGGATCATATGTGGCGAAGACTATACTTCGGCGAACAACTACCAAACCACAACTAATTCAAGTTATGAACAGCCCAAAAGTCAGTGTAATCATTCCTGCATTCAATGCAGCCGAAACCCTGGCCGAGGCCGTTGCCTCCGTAGTTAATGGCAGCCACAAGCATCTAGAAATTTTAATTGTTGATGACTGCTCGACGGACAATACTAGCAAAGTTGGTGCTAGGCTGGCCAAGCAAGATTCGAGAATTAAGTTCTATAGAAATCCCCACAATTATGGGGTTTCCAAGTCAAGAAATTTAATGATCAAGCGGGCAACCGGCAAGTATGTAGCGTTTCTAGACAGTGACGATACCTGGGAACCCAACAAGCTAGAAGTTTGTTTGAAGATGCTCGCAGACAATCCCGAAGTCAAAGCAGTTGCTCACGCTTTGCGGTATTTAGACAAGCATGGCAACAAGTTGAGTTACGTTCCTACCTATCCTACAACTAAAGCAGAAATGCAGGCGATTAAGCAGACAGGCGAAAGTCCTTGGGTTTTCCCGTCTTCTGTGGTAGTCGATCGCTTCATTTTGCTCAAAGAAGGTGGCTTTGCAGAAGATTGGGAGGTAGGAGAAGATACAGAGTTATTTACCAAAATTGCTCAAAAGCACGGCTTGCTAGCCGCGACAGCACCTTTGGGAAATTATCGAATTAGAGGAAACTCTCTCACAGACAAGCACTGGCTGAAAAAGCGCATAGCTTCTGAATGTGTCAAGGAAAACCAACTGCGGCGCTTGCGGGGAGAAAAAGAGTTATCGCTCAACGAGTACGAACAGTTGTGCTTTAACAATTTGCCCCTTTTGCCAAGGCTCAACAAATTCCGAGAAGTTTTGGCACTGCACTACATGAGAAAGGTGGGACAAAGTTGGTTGAATCGGGAGATTGTACTGACTCTGATTTATGGCATCGCTACGACAGCCCTCAATCCTCAAGCTACTCTGAACAAGTGGAAATGGATGAAATCTCACGAGAAGTTGAGCCGTCAAACGACAGAAAGCACCCGTCATGCAGCAGAATTTAATCCCCAGCGATCGTCGGAAGTCAGCGGTTTTTCCTAAAGGCTCTTGTATTTGTATGCAGGTTTTAATCCAAGACGGTTCGATCTGAACCGTCTTGGAGATAAAAGCCTCTGAAAAATAGATACGCTCGATCGCTCTGGCGTCGCGCGATCGCAACAAAGCGTTAACCATCGCCTATAGTGTTATATTCAGCCGCCAGCCTCAACCCAAGCGAGCCGGAAATAGCAGCCTGTGTCCGCCGTGCTATTTGCTGCCAAAACAATTAAAATAGATAAGGTGTAAGTAAAAAGCCAAGTTTTTTGAATCAAAAAATGGGTAGGAAACCTATTGGTTAGGCAAAAAGTAAAAGCAAAAAAGTAACAAAAATCATGCTTTCTACCTTTTTACCAGAAAGAATTGGTTGAAAGCCCCTGGCTTTGAGGGAGAAATTAAAATCAGACTATTCATTACTTCAATCCTCTGACTTTTAGGTAGAGGTCGCTTTTAAACTGTCCCAGGTCAACTGTCAACTGTCAACTGTTGAACTGATACCTTCAGAGAACGATCGCCTTTTTACTTTGAACTAGACTAAATTTATGGACTGGCAAGAAATTTCTGGCAACTGGGTATTAATTCCCTCAAACTCAAAACCGATCGCGATCGTACATTTTCTCGGCGGCGCATTTGTAGCGACAGCACCGCAACTCACCTATCGGTGGCTGTTAGAGGCTTTGGGGAATCAAGGATATGTGGTAGTAGCAACGCCTTTTGTCAATACTTTGGATCATATTGCGATCGCCCGGGATGTCCTCAACAAGTTTGAAAATGCCCTCGATAGGTTGCGCGCCAAGAAATTGCTCAAATCTTCCTATCTGCCTGTCTACGGCATGGGGCACAGCATGGGATGCAAACTGCACTTGCTGATCGGCTCGGTGTTTGACATAGAAAGAGCCGGCAATATTCTGATCTCTTTCAACAATTATGCAGCATCCGAAGCAATCCCGATCGTCGAGCAAATTTCCCCCGTCTTTAACGTAGAGTTTACCCCTTCCCCGGAAGACACCAACCGCCTCGTGCAAGATAGCTATCAAATCCGGCGCAATCTTTTAGTCAAATTTAACAGCGACAACATCGACCAAACCCTGCTGTTAAATGGTCTGCTAAAACAAAGATTTTCCGACATGATTACAGTTCAGACACTGGCCGGCAACCATCAAACGCCCTTGGGTCAAGATGTTAGCTGGCCTGTCGGTCAAATTTTTACACCCTTCGACGCTCTTGGCCAATGGGTAAAACAAGAAGTGTATCGAGAATTAAATCAATTAAAACGGACAATTCTGCTGTGGCTAAACCCTCTGTCGCGCGTTTAAAAGCCGATGAGCCGATCAACCCAAAAGTTCGTCCGGCAACTGCAAAATATCATCTTCGTCGTCCGTCTCGGGGATAGGAGTATAGTTTTTGACGATCGACAGACAGTTACGACCCTCAGCCGTTCTCGTATAACTGAGACTGTCTGCGATGTCTTTCATCAACTTGAGGCCCCGCCCGCCCGAAGCTTCAGGATCGATCGTTTTCGACATATCTTGAATTTTTTGCTCTAAATCAAAGGGAGGGCCCGAATCCCAAATTTGAATCTCTACAGATTCAGCAGACACCACCACGTTAATCTCCACCGGCAAATCCGGCCGTTTGCCCTCGTGGGCGTGACGCACCGCATTTGTAAAGCCCTCAGCCAAAGCCAACTGACAGCGTATCCACACACTTGTAGGAATTCGCTGCTCGTACAATTTTGCAAACCAGGACAAAACTGGCTCTAAAGCACTCTGGCCAGTATTGACTTGAAGATCCGCTTTCTTTAGGACTTGCAACTTTTGGGAACCTTTTAATTCAATCACGCTCTGCCACTAATAATGATCGTTCCTTAAAATAGAGGCAAATATTATACTGCCTGTACTTTACGTTGTTAACTTTTTTTGCCAAAATGCGGGCAACTGCTAGCGCCAACATCACCCATCCCAGTTATTCAACCGCAGCGTCATTTTCCACTTGCTCGATCGGCTGCTGACCGTGTAAAACCAAGCAAAATTGAATGGGAGTTCGATCGTACTAGCTTGTGCTGCTAAGAAAATAAATGTCAAATCGAGTAATTAGCTGTTTACGATACCAGAAGTCGCGCCCCGATGTCAATTCGCGCCTGCTGCCCAAAAAAGTCCATCAAAGTTTATGTTCTGAGTATAAACTGGGTGAAGTTCGACCCAACCAAAATTTGCATCAAATTTAAAGGTAAATTGAACTCGATGGCTGGCCGGCAAAAGCATTTACCTGAAAAGCGATGTTATTAGACTATACTCAATCTCAGACAATCGCCCTCACAGGATACATTTTAAATGACCCCCAGACCTTTGAAAGACTTGTAGTACCCGAGTGCCATGTTTCAAATTCTGGTTATTGACGATGATACGGCTGTTCAAGAACTGCTGAGAAGAACCCTGAAAAAACAGGGTTACGAAGTGACAGTAGCAAGCAATGGCGAAGACGGCGTGGCCCAGGCGCAAAAATTGCGTCCGGCGCTGATAATTTGCGATTGGATCATGCCGCGTTTGACGGGCATTGATGTTTGCCGTCGAGTTAAGGCAGATCCGGAACTGTCAACTACACAATTCTTTTTGTTGACTTCTTTGGGTTCGATCGCCGATCGAGTCAAAGGGCTTGACGCCGGTGCCGACGATTTTATCTCCAAGCCGATCGAACTCAACGAATTGCAGGCGAGAGTACGCGCAGGATTGCGGCTGCACCAACTCAGCCGAGATTTGAAAATTGCCAAGCAAAGCCTGGAAGCAGAGTTAGCCGAAGCAGCGGAGTACGTGCAATCGCTGCTACCCGATCCGATGACGGAACCTGTCAGCATCGAGGCAAAATTCATTCCGTCCCGGCAGTTAGGCGGAGATTGCTTCGACTACAACTGGCTGGATGCCGATTATTTGGCGATTTACTTGCTCGACGTAGCCGGTCACGGTTTGCGGGCGGCACTGCCTTCTGTGGCGGTGCTGAATTTGCTGCGATCGCGTGCACTGCCCAACATTGACTACTACAAACCGAGCGATGTTTTGCGGGCCCTCAATACCACCTTCCAGATGAGCTACCAAAATGACAAATATTTCACCATCTGGTACGGCGTTTACAACCGCATTACTCGCCAGCTAACTTACGCCAGCGCCGGCCATCCCCCGGCCGTGTTGATTTCCCAGTCCCCTGCGAGCACTGCTAAAATCAAGCAATTAAAAACCCCCGGAATGCCAGTTGGGATGTTCCCCGACGCCCCCTATGTCGATAATTGCTGCGATGTCGAGGATTTAAGCACTCTCTACATCTTTAGCGACGGGGTATACGAGATTCACCAACCTGACGGCAATATCTGGGGGCTAGACCCTTTCATCGACTTGCTAGCATCTTACAACGGTGCAACTGCCGACCAGTTAGAACTCGTTTTGAACTACATTCAAAAGTTGAACGCTAAAGCAGTTTTTGATGATGATTGGTCTTTGCTGAAGATCAACTTTGGCTAGCTGACATCTTGGATCGCATTTGCAACCAAATGGCAAGAAGGCAGCAGCCAACTCAATTTGGCAAGGGGTCGCCCGTTATACCCGTAGGGTTAACGGGTGGGGAATTGCTACTAGGAAATAAAAGCGAAGCAACATTATGTTGAAAAATTGTACTCATAGCCATCAGAAGAGTGAACGGTCGTCAAATACTTGGGATGAACATCAAATCGTCTGTCAGGCAACAGCAACATAAAACTTGGTCTAAACCTGATAGCAATTCGTCCCGTGTATTTTCCTGCATATTTACCAGAGGGAATATCGGCTTTAACAATGTCCCCAGTGGTAAACCCCATATAAAATTTAGCTTTTGGTGCATGACGTGCAGGAAAACCGTATTTATCGGGTCGGCATCTCTGTCTAGTTCCGTGTCCTTTTGCAGTTACCTTGAGAGGTTTGATTCCCCGAATTAATAGCTGTTCTGGAGTAGAATCCCCTACACAAGTGGCATCTGTCCAGTGCTGCTTCTCAATCCCTCTGGTTTGACGATTAAACTTTGTCCGACCACCAGAACCTATTTCTACAGGCAAGTCTGTAGATTGAAGCCTTCTATAAAGTTCCCAACGAGTAGTATTAACAGCAGCCGCATCTTTAAGTGGTGATGAAGCTTGAGCTAAAACCCGCTTGAGAAGTAATGGTTTTTTCTTCAGGAACTCTTCGATAGATTTGTTGCCCTTGGCTTGGTTACAGGAATGACAGCTAAGACAAAGGTTACTGACTCTGTTAGAGCCTCCTTTACTTCGAGCCAGGATATGCTCAATTTCAAATGGGACATTCTCAACGCCACAGTAAGCACATTTCCTGTTCCACTTTTGGAGCAAATACTCTTTAACCTCAAACCCAAATAGCTCACCCCGTTGGTACTCGATCCCACTAATTTCGGGGTTTTGCATTTGTTGTAGGTCAAATCAAACTAGCTCTTGGGAAATTGCGGTAATTGGGCAGATTTTTCTGATGCGCTTCACCCAGGTTTCAATGTTAGCAATTCGACTTTCAAGAGACGGTGGCAGCCAGCCATGTTTGCGGGTTCGGTTTAAGCAACGAGGTTTGCGGTAACGAGTTTTGCGGTTGCGGCGACCCCTTCTTAAAGACCTGCGAGACTCGATGGAGTCTTTAATCTGCTGCCCTCTGTGAGTTATTTCAAGAGCATTTGTAACGCGCCCTGTTGGCTCTTGAACGACAGCAAAACCAGTCGTTTTGCTGCCGGGGTCTATTTTGATGCGGTGCGGGTGAGTTGTTGATTCTTCAAGGGTTCTGTCTGGTAGCACGATGGTGAAAGGGCAACGTTTAAATACTTGAGCCCTCCCTTTGTTTAACAGTTCTCTCGCCCGCGCTTGATGGCAGGGGTCGAGAGGTTTTAGGTTTCGATCTAGTACAAAAACTCGCATTACTTTGAGCCTCTCATTACTGGTTAAGTTTGCCTCGACAATGTTATTCAGTCTTGTTAGGTACAGCTCACTGGCTTAACTCATTACACCTGTTTAAAGCTGTACGAAAGAGCTACAAACTGGCACGTATCTGTAGGTTTCATGAACCCAATAACGTAGTTCTTCCGAACTGAGTCTGGTCAAGTTAGAGCTTCTTATAAGCTCCCGTCATACCCGGAACGGGTTGACGGTGAGTTCTTGACAAGAGTTAGTTAGTGGAGAGAATTTTGCTATTAAAAGCATCCCGGGTAGGAAAGATCTCGAAAACTCGATCCATGCTGGTGAGTTCAAATAAAATGCGGATTTGCTCGTTGATAGAACAGACGACTAATTGACTCCCAGCGGCCCGGACTGTTTTGAGCGCCAATACTAAAGCGCCCAAACCAGAACTATCCATAAAAGTCACATCTTGGAAGTCTATCAATACCACATCGGCTCCCGCTTCCACTAGGTCGCTAATCTCTTGGCGGAATTGACTTGCTTTGGTGCCGTCTAAAATGCCAGAGGGCTGAATAATTTTAACTACAGGACTCATATTTTGCGATGGGAATGTCAGAATTTCTAGCCAGACTAGGCTAAGTATAGCTGCGAGATGGACTCGGATCCAAATAAGAGAAAGGGAAAATCAGAGAACGGGAGAATATTGTTGAGTGCAAGAGATGGCGCTCTTTGCGGATGGGAACGCTGATGGGACTCGCAGCGCTGTACCACCGCGAGCGAATTGTGAGATGGGGAAAATTTTTGTTCTGCTGAATGCAGAATGGCATCAAACTAAGCTAACTTTGGCACGATAGAGCAGTTTGTCGCCTTGTCTGTATCCGGTGTAGCGAACTTTGACGGTTTCTCCGGGCTGTGCCGTGCCTTCTAATAGTTGGTGCTGTTGCGGATCGTAGGGAATTTCGGCTCCGACTGGGGCGATCGACTCTATGCCCCAATGCTGCAATAACTGCTCGACGGGGCGCAGCAACGGCAGCAGTTTCTGGGCCCGCAAGTTATGATTTTCCTGAGCTTTGCTCGCAGCAGTCGGCCATTGCAACATCCAAGATTCCAAAATTTGCACGCTAGCAAGCTGGAATTCCTGCATCAAAGATTCTCGCTGCTGTGCGATCGCAACTTGGAGGCGCTGATATTCTTGTTCTAAGGCTGTGGGTGGTGCCTTTTCTAGGGCTGTGGGTGGTGCTTTTTCTAACTCTACAAAGTCTGGCGCCAAGGTTGCGAGCAGTTCAGTTAAGGAAATTTGCAAAGCTTGACTGATTTTGAGCAGGATGTCGGCTCGGGTTTTCAAAGCTAAGCCGCGACGCAGGCGGATGACCTGAATTTCGGGAACTCCTGCTTTTTGGCTGAGTTCTCGATCGCTCGAAATCCCGGCCTGTTGCATCAGCCGTTGCAGTTGAGGAGCATAATCTGGAATATTAGCTGCCACGAAAATTCATCCAAATCAATAAATGGACATATTCTCGATCGTAAACTGTTGGGAGCTTTAAGGAAATACATCTTTGGGGCGGGTGAGGAGCAACGCCGCAGAAAAAAAGTGGCACAGGTATCTTTGGGGCGGGCAAGATGCCCACCCCACAACAGAAGTGGCACAGGCCAGAAAGCCTGTGGCGGGCTCTGGGGCCCACCCCACAACAGAAGTGGCTATTTGACGGCAACTTTCTGGGCGACGGCTGTTGCAGTTGTCGCAGAACCTTGCAAATGCGCTTCTAGGAACCACAAACGTTTGTCAATTGCGCGGGAGATTTCGGTGTACAAGTCGGCTGTATCGGCGTCGCCAAGTTCCGATGCTTTGTCGATCGCAACTCGTAGATGTTGGCCGTAGGGTGCGTAGCGATCGGCTAAAGCAGTGACGTATTCCTTACCATCTAGAATGTCGAAAGGAAATTCTGGCAGGATCGAATCTGCGGCGGCTGTGCGGGCTGTTCCGACAGCTAAACCGCCCAAAGCAGTGACTCGTTCGGCAACCGTGTCAACGTATTCTTCGAGTTCTCCCGCCATTTCGTCAAACAGCAAGTGCAACTGGTAGAAATCCATGCCTTTGACGTTCCAGTGAGCTTGCTTGACTTGAGTTTTTAAGTCCAGAGTGGTTGCTAGCGTGGCGTTGAGCAGCCCGACTATGTTCGAGCGGGTGGCGACTGACATATCGATGCGCGTCGGGTAAAGGTGTTGTTTGTGGTTGTTGGTAGTCATAGGTTTTTAGGTTGTGGGTAGTGATTGTCGATCGAATTTCTGAGACTGTTTTGACAGTTTTGGCAGTTTTGACAGTTTTGGGCGATCGAATATTTGCTTCTCGTGAATTGGTCAGGCTAGGTGCATCTGCAACACAGCACGGGGAGCTCGGCGGATTTTGCACGGGATAGTTTCTAAACCGAGACGCTGGCAAGCTTCATACCGGTGGCAGCCAGAAAATCCGTAATACTGGCCATCTACTTCTAGCACGTCGATGGGTTCGTTTAAACCTACCTCGCGGATGGATTCCATGAGGGCGGCTACTTTAGTTCGATCGTTGACTCGCGGCAGGGGGCGGCGAATCTGGTTGAGGGGAATTTCTTCTATCCTCATGGCGGGTATCTTTTTTGCTTCTCGTTAAATCATACTCGTAATGACTTCGACTTGGCAAGCAAAATCAGGAATTAGGCAAAAATAAGGTTTGGACTAGAAGGATCGTCAACCAGAAGCGATCGTAGAAATCAGTAACAAGCGTTGAAGCCGATCGCTCCCCCAAAAGCCCAAAGCACTCTCTTACAGATCAGATTACGGTAGCCCGATCTCGAATGCTGATAAATAGTATTTAAATGCTGCTCTCACCGAGAGATTAAGCCACTTAACCACTAAGATAAGTGGCGGCAGGCAGCATTTGCAATACCACCAATACCTCTGGCCCGTCCGCCGATCGGGTTGTTAGACCGCGTATTTACAGTTGCTTCTGCCATTACTAAAAGGCTGATCGTGGCTTCGTAGAAAGGAAAATTCAATCAGGATTATTGCTTGATGATATAGTGGTACGTAAACATTTACCGAGAGTAAGGCTTAAATATGCATTATCAATCCTATTCTATCAGGCAGTTGCTGGATGCTGTAAGTAGTGGCATTGTTCGGATTCCTGCTTTCCAGCGAGGTTTTGTCTGGGATATGGCTAGAGTTGCATATCTAATGGACAGTATCTACAAAAATTATCCTTTTGGCTCATTACTTTTTTGGCGAACTAAATACAAGCTTTCTGTAGAGAGAAAGCTTGGTCAATTTGAACTTCCACAACCCACAGAAGATTACCCAATTGATTATGTCTTAGACGGTCAGCAAAGGCTGACATCAATATTTGCGGTTTTTCAGACCGAACTACAGCCAACTTTCGATAGTGCATGGCTTGGAATATATTTCGATTTGGGAGCGCAAGAGGATGTACAAGACAGTCAGTTTTTGGCTCTTTCGGAGCTCGATGTTGATTCATCTAAACACTTTCCTCTGAGCGTTTTATTTGACTCTGTTAGATATAGAGCTGCATCTAGCAAATTTACTAATGAGCAAATTATACGTTTAGATAAAATTCAAGAAAGATTTAAAGAAGTATCTATTCCTGCTCAAATTTTAAAGACGGATGATAGAGCAATTGTTGCAATCGTATTTGAGCGCGTTAATAGACTAGGAATGGAACTTGATACTCTTCAACTCCTTGCAGCCTGGACTTGGAATGAAGATTTCGATTTATTAGAGAGTTTCAAAGAATTGAAAGAAGAACTTGAAGACTTCGGATTTTCTGAAGTCGGTGAGGATGCTGATTTGATATTGAGATGTGCGGCGGCTATATTAATGAAAGATCCTACTCCAGATACTCTCTTAGAATTGAATGGTCAACAAATCAGAGCAGCATTTCCCAAGGTCAGGAATGGGATTTTGGGTGCTATCGACTTTCTAAGAAAGCAGTTGAAGGTTATGTCCCTTAAGAACTTACCATCCTCTGCGTTGATCATTCCTCTATGTACCTTCTTCGCAGAACTTGATGGCAAGGAAGTGTCCTATGACTCAAACATTTATGCCAGATTAAAAAAGTGGTTTTGGCGATCTTGCTTTACCAACCGATATGGTAGTAGGCCTAAAATAACTGCCATAACTGATATAGAAGAAATACAAAAGCTTAAAAATGGTGAGGAGAGTACTTTTGGAGATATTTCTCACGAACTAAGTCAGGATTTCTTCAAAGATAATTCTTTTACGTTAGGTGGTGCAAAGACTAAGACATTTATATTGATGTTAGCAAACAATAATCCAAAGACTTTCTTATCCGGTTCATTAATTGATTTAGATAAAGTTTTGCAAAAGTACAACAGAGCAGAGTTTCATCATATTTATCCCAGAGCTTACTTGAAAGAGGAGGGTACTTCTGACGAAAAAATTAATTGTCTTGCCAACTTTTGTTTTTTGAACACTTCAGAAAACAAAAAAATAGGGCGAAAAAAACCGTCTGAGTATATCACTCTCATGCCCAATGATGATGTGTTGAAAGAAATTTTAACTAATGCTTTTTGCCCACAGGAATTTTGCAATGATGATTTTGAGGGTTTTGTGAATAAGCGTGCAGAACTGTTAGCTACTTTTGCAAAACAGTTGATGCAAGATGTGTAGAACCAAGCTCTAGATTTAACCAGAACCCAAAATTAAAATCCGATCGCCCATTAACAAAAAATCGCAGCATCTGCTACTAAATCCTATCAACTCAATCCCGCAATAATATTGACACTCATAGCCAGAATAGCGGTGTTAAAAAAGAACGATAGCACGCTGTGAAAAAGCACGAGATACCTCGTGGAACGAGAAGTAGTCTGCACGTCTGCAACTTGGCAAGTCATGCCAATCCCAAAGGAGAAATATAAAAAATCTTTGTAGTCTGGTTCCTCGTCGCCGGGAAAATCCAAACCCCCCGCCTGCAAGTAACTGCCCTCCTGCTTGCTGCGGTTTCCGTAGTAGCTGTGGGCATAGTGCATCGTGAAGATAGTGTGCACCTGCATCCAAGATCCAACTATTGTCAGGACAGAAAGTCCCAAGTGCAGAAATAGCAAATTGGGGGACAAGCCTTTGGTATCGCGCAGCAGGAAGAAGATAGCTAAAAAGCTAGCAAAAGCTGCTCCCACGATCGAGCTTAAGATTGTTAAGCGGCCAGCATCCAACTGCTGAGCGTGGTGGCGCATCATTTCGGGAGTGCCTTGCAGCATCAGCATCCAAGTCAAAATCAGGAAATTGACCGCGCCCGCATTCCAAATGCACAGCATCCGAGTCAGGGGGAGATAGTCAGGTGGCAGGAAAACAGCAACTGCCATAGCAAACAGAACAGACACAAACAGGCGGTGCCGGACGCTCCACACCCAGTGCATTTTAGATTGGGAAACATTTTTCACAGTGATCTTGTGTAAGTTAGGCACTTTCAACAGTTGACAGTTGACAGTTGACAGTTGACAGTTTGAGAGCGACCTCTACCTAGAAGGAAGAGGATTGGAGTAATGAATAGTCTGATTTTTATTTCTCCCTCACTCGCGATCGGCTTTCAACTAATTATTTCTGGTAAGTTATGTGCTGTAAGGGTTAGAAAATCGTAACTACTGCCATGTTGGCAGGAAATTCCCGAAAATAGCGATGAATTACTAACACGCAGCACGGGCAGGATTTTTCATGCCTTTCGATAGATCGATCGACCTCAACTTTCTAGGTACAGTGGGACAAAAGATAAATAGTGGTTTGATATTATGGCATCCTCCCAACCCCTCAAAGGTCTTGAATTGATCGACTGCGCCAAAGCCAACGCCCAACAAGGAATCACCACAGCCGCCGAGCTTTGCGGCTACGGAAGCGACCTCAACACCTTCGAGCGGGAACTCAAAGAAGCTTGCCAAAACATCGGCGTCGAAGTCAAGGAATTGAACGACTTGATTACGGATCAGCAGAGGATCAAACAAGGAATGGGCATTGAAATCGCTCCAGACACTCCCTCAGAACTCTAGCCTCAACCTCCAGCCCACCAGGAAAGAGAGCTAAAACCGCGCCGACAAGAGTATTGTCAGCCTGCAAGCTGAGGCAGGCTAGAATATTTTGCATGGGAGCTTCCGACTCTGGGCGGGAGTCGCGTTTCCTCCCGCGAAGAGGGTGCTTTCTGGAGGGGGCTGAGATTGTTAGGAGGACTGTCGTGTCAGATCAGCAAGATCGAATAATGCGTTTGTTTATAGAGGAGGCTAAGGAGCACCTCGATACTCTAGAAAATGGTTTGGTGGATTTGAAGTCCACAATGAAAGACCCCGAAATGGTCCAGGAGATGTTTCGAGCCGCCCACTCTGTGAAAGGAGGGGCGGCTATGCTCAGCTTGGATAGTATTAAAACAACCGCTCACCGCTTGGAAGATTGTTTTAAGGTACTCAAGGATGGGCCAGTCAAGCAGGTTGACCAAACGGCAGAATCTCTATTTTTAAAGGGAGTTGATACGCTTAAAGACTTGCTGGCGCGACTGGAAGGGCCTTTTGGCTTGAGGAATGAAGAGGGAGAAAAACTCGTCCAGCAGGTGATGCCAGTTTTTGCTCAACTGGAAACTCATCTCAACAACTTGGCGGCGGGCAAAGTTGTGGCGGTTGTTACTGCTGGAACTCGTGCACCCGTTGCGGCTCCAACAGCGGGCGCCGCGCCGGCGAATTTTGCTGTTCAAGTGATGGTTTTACTGAAAGAGATGTTGCAGGTGTTCAAGCAGAAAGAATCTGCTGCTAGCCGTCAGGAGTTGGCGGCTGTGTGCGCTCGACTCTATAAGTTGGGAGCTAAATTTGAGCCTTGGCAAAATTTAGTTAAAACTGCTAGAGGGGCGATTGTTAATCCCAAAAACTCTTATAAAGTCTTAGCTCCGCTGATTATCAAAGAGCTCAAGGATGCGGGAGATTTGGTGCAAACTGGGAAAGTCAAGACGATCGCTCCGAGTAAAAATTTGCTACTTTTGGTAGCAGCCCCAAAACCAGCAGAGGTAAGCGCGACCGCAGCCCCAGCAGCCGCGTCGAAGGAAGTAGCACTTCCCGCCGAACCGAAGGCGGTAGTCAAGCTTTTGCTCAAAACCTTCAACAAAAAGCAACTCTCAGAAATTGCCAAGTTACTGGTTCACGCCATTAAATCCTCTTCCTAGGAGTTGTTGCACCGGAAGATAGAGTTAAGGCAATATTTTTGAGAAGGAGAATTTTATGAGGCGTGCTGGCAGCGGGCTAATCCGGCAACGATCGAGAATTCGCTATCTTGGAGATTTTTGCCCTCTAGCTTCTAGTCTTGGGAAACCCTGCGTTAGAATTAAGCTATATATAGATCGGCGTGCAATGTATTGTACCAGTATAAAAAATCGAGCAGGCTTTAGAAGGCGGTAGCTGTGAAACCAATTCGTTCATTAGAAGATGCTTTAAACCGCTGTCAGGCGATGGGAATGCGCTTGAGCCGCCAGCGTCGATTTATTCTAGAGCTTTTGTGGGATGCAAAAGAACACCTCTCGGCTCGCGAAATTTACGATCGCCTGAACCAACAAGCAAAGGGGATCGGTCATACTTCTGTTTATCAAAATCTGGAAGCTTTGTCGAGAGAAGGGATTATTGAGTGCATCGAACGCTCGGAAGGACGCTTGTACGGGAATGTCAGCGACTCTCACTCTCATGTCAATTGTCTGGATACGGCTCAGATTCTCGACGTTCATGTGGAATTGCCGATCGACTTGATTGAACAAATCCAACTGCAAACAGGTGTCAAAATTGTAGACTACCGGATAGATTTCTACGGATATAGATCGGCAGAGTCAGCTACGGCAGCATCAACTGCTAGCGATACGCCAAAAGCTTCGTAAATGATGAGGCAGCCACTGTTAGAAGCAAAAGGGATATTTTTGCTGTGGCTGTTCAAGGTATAAAATGATTCCAAGTATTGATAGTTGCTCGATCGGGCCGAGGTACGTTGTTGGGCTTTAGCCCTCTTTATAGATATGTGTAAAGAGGGCTAAAGCCCAACAACGTACCTTAAGAGTGAAACTCGATCGCCCAACGTGCCGATCGAGAAATAAAATTTAGCATTAAGCAAAAAAATAGTTCTACCCGCTACACGTAAAAGCTGAAACAAAATCCGGGTTTAATACGCGCTTGATTTTTTAGTTGGCCCGAATCGATCGAAATTTTGTGTAGCAACATTTTCAGAACCCTGCCAAATTTATCTGTGGAGTCAAATCGACAATCGAAGAAAAGAAAATCGAAAATCGCTAGACTGACAGGGCTTTCTACTGTTTTTTCAGCTAAACAGCACCGGAAGCAGTGAATAATTGTTGGATACCTGGTATGATTTACGTGCTTCTTGAGCCTAAAATACTTGGAAGCAAGCAGTGGGGCTAGACACGAACCTCACTACAAAACGCCGTAAAGGGAAAAATTGCAAGTACCTTGAAGGAAATTCTAGATCTCCTTAACAGGAGTCTGAAGCCCACATCGCAATCGATGATTTGATGTGGGAGTGTCACGCAGAGAGCGCATTACAGGACAGGCTGAAGTAATGGCGAGACGACAATCTGACCAATTCCACACACCACCCAAATACAACCCATCCCCCAAACCGACGGCACAGTTGAGTGCAGAGGCGACAGGCGATGCGAGTTCCTCCCTCACGGCGTCGCCGAGGGAGGGGAAAAGAACTTTTTGGCAGTGGCAACTGATCTGGCTGAGTCTCCTGGTGGGATTTGGAGTAACGGGTGCCGCTGCATTTCTGTGGCTGCTGACGATGCCTCCGCCACCGAATTGCCAGCAACTGTCGCCATTGGCGGCGGACGGAGAGCGACTTTACTGCGCTCAGCAAGCTGCTAAATCGGGCAAGCTAGAACAGCTAGAAGCGGCAATAGGACTGGTGCAGGCTTGGCCGAAAGAACACCCACTATACTCGCAGGGCCAACATTTGATCGGGGAATGGTCGAAAGCCATGCTCGCATTTGCCAGGGCAAAAATTGAGCTGGGCGATTTGAAGGGCGCTCTGGCGATTGTGGCGAAAATTCCGAAAACCAGTCCGTCTTACCCAGAGGTACAGGATGCTGTGACTGCTTGGGAAAAAAATTGGCAGGAGGGGCAAAAACTCTACGATACAGCGCTAGCAGCTTTGAAAAGTGAGGATTTGAGGAAGGCATGGGATTACGCTCAAGCTCTGTTTAAGCTGGAAAATATTTTCTGGAGTCAGAAGCGCTACAACGAGCTGATCCAGCAAATTTCTCTGGAAAGAAACGGCTGGCAGCGCTTGCAAGAGGCTAGAAATTTGGCGCAGGAGGGAACTCCCCAAAAGTTCGCTGAGGCGATCGTCCTGGCTCGCAAAATAGACCCGCAGCTTTTTGCCCGCGGTAAAGCAGAAAAGGAAATTGAGGGCTGGAGCCGGACTTTGCTGGCAATGGCGACTAAGCGGTTGAAGGGGAAAGACCTCCCAGGGGCGATCGAGGCTGCTTCTGTGGTGCCCCAAGATTCCCCGCTTTTTGCGGAAGCTCAAGATTTGATGCAGTTGGGTAGGGCTCAGGCGGTGATGTGGAACCAGTCGGTATCGACGCCACTGGCACAACATATTTTTACTTTGCTGGAAGGGCAGGGAGCTGCTAGCCAAATTGCTCCGGGCCGACCCCTGTACAAGCAGGCTCAAGTGCAAGTTGAAAGTTTACAGGTGCAGTTTCAAGATTTGCTGCGGCTGCAAGTGGCAAGCTCGATCGCCAGTTTCGGTCAAATCGGGGCGCTTCAGATGGCGATCGAGCAAGCGCAAACCATCGGGCCGCGTCAGCCGCGGCGGGTTCACGCTCAAACTTTGGTGGCTACTTGGCGCCGCGAAATTCAGCGGATTGAAGACCAAGCTTTTGTGAACCTGGCGAAGCAGTTGACAGCAGCGGGAACGGTTGAAGGACTTAAGGGGGGCATTGCTCAGGTACTTCTAATCTCTCAAAACCGTCCCCGCAGAGTAGAGGCGCAAACTCTCCTGGCTCAGTGGACGAAACGCATAGAAGTTATTCAAGATCAGCCTTTTTTAGATGAGGCGATCGCCCTGGCCAAGCAAGGAAAACTGAGCGCGGCTATTGACAAAGCTTCGGAAATTAAAAGCGGTAGGACTCTTTACGCTAAAGCTCAGGATAATGTCTATCAGTGGGTGAGCGAACTGCAAGTTGCTCAAGATCGTCCGATTCTCGATCGAGCTGCGGAATTAGCATCTCAAGGTAGTCTGTCGGCGGCGATTAATATGGCTTCCCAAGTCGGTTACGGTAGGGCGCTGCACTCTGAGGCCGCAGGTGCGATCGGGCGCTGGAGCGCCGAACTCAGAGCCAACACTGCGCCGCCGCCGGAGCCCGCTCGCGAGTACGCGCCGGCTCCGCGACAGGAAGAGTACGCGCCGGCTCCGCGACAGGAAGAGTACGCCCCGGCTCCGCGACAGGAAGAGTACGCCCCGGCTCCGGAGCCTTACTATCCGCCCGCCAGAGAAGAAGCTCCGGCTCCGGCTCCGGAACCTTACTATCCGCCTGCCAGACAAGAGGCTCCGGCTCCGGCTCCGGAACCTTACTATCCGCCCGCGAGGGAGCCGGAACCTTACTACCCGCCCGCGAGGGAGCCGGAACCTTACTATCCGCCCGCCAGACAACAAGCCCCGGCTCCGGAACCTGCTCCGGCTCCGGCTCCGGAACCGCCGCCTTCGATTCCTCAGCCGGCTGGACCTCCTGATGCTAATTTGATCCCCGAGTAATTCGGTTTTTGTGGAGGCGCGTCTAACATCTCACATCAAAAATGTAAAATCGAGTGAGTAATTTGCAACTGCTGTCGATCGACCCCGACCCCATTTTCCGACTGGGGCTGAAAGTCGCCTGCGAGCAGTATCCTGATTTGGAAATTGTCGCAGATGTGGTCACGGGAACCGAGGCGTTGGAGGTTCTGGAAGCTCGATCGACCGCCTCTCTCTGGGCCAAGAAGCCCGTTGATTTGGTAATTTTGGCTGTTGAGAGGTTAAGTTTGCGATCGGGTCTAATACAGACTCTGGCAGTTTGTGGCGAGTTCAAAAATTTGTACCCCAACCTACCGCTGTTGCTCCTAGGTGGGCCGCTCGCACCGGAGCAGTTAGGGCAGTTACAAGCTGCGGGCGCGAAGGGCTATTGTCCTAAAGATAGAGATATTTCCGAGACAATAGAAGCTATTCGCGTGGTAGCATCTGGCGGCACTTATTGGCCGACAGATACGCCAGCGAACTCTCAAATAGAGCTAAATTCAGCGACGGTTAAAACAATAGAAAATTCCGCAGCCAATCCAGAAGAAAATGCTGAGAGTCTGACAATTGATACGCCCGTACACAAAAAAATTCTGGCTTATTTTTGTGTGTCTGGATTGCGAGAAATAGATGCAGCTTTGGCAATTGTCAAAGCTGATTTGGAACAGATCAAAGTGGCAGATTCGACAGACTTAGCCACTATTTTAGATGGGATTGTAGTCAGCGGGCGCCGCCGAGAATTGCTGGCTGCTCGTTGGATTGTCAGTCAGTTATTGGAAGCCCCAGGGAAGTCGGAAGAACGAAGAGGGGAGAAGGAAGAGCCCGAGGGGAGAAAAAAGACGGGAGAAGGAAGACCAGAGAGTTTGTGGGATAATTCTCAGTTGCAAGTCACGAATTCCCGAGGTTCGGGTCAATCTTTGGTGCTGGCAAATAATTGGCAAGGCAGCTTGTTTGACTCGGTGGCTACTAAATTGCAGGTGGGTTTGGTGAATTTGACTGGCGTGCCTTTGGAAATCGATATTTTGCGATCGACAAAACAGCGCGAATTGATGAGTTCCATCCTGCGGAAGTTACGGGAGTTGCTGGAGGAATTGCGCTTGGGGCAAGTGCAGCAAACTCAATTTTCAGAAAAAATGCCTGCTATTTTGCGGGATTTGTGGGAAGCGACAATCGTAGATTTTTTTGGCAGATACTATACGCTGCAAACGGGAGAAAATTTGGTTGTTGACAGCAATCAAACAATCTTGAAACTACTGCCAGAAAGTCAAGGCGAAGTCGCTACTAATTTATGGGGAGGCAGTGGCATAGAAGTGGTGCCGGTGCTGCTGGCAGATCAAACAGCAGTTGCCACAGAAATTCTTGACAAAATTCCGATGACAGTTGATTTATTTGCACATTTGCTATTTGAAATTCCGCTCACCATTGACAATCTTTCTTGTGTTGCTGGCAGCCCGCAAGCGATGCAGCGAGCTGAAGCTTTGTTGGAAAATTTGGTAATTCAAGTTGCTAGCGGAGTCGTGCAGCCTCTGCTCAATAATTTTGCAGATATTGAGGAAATCAAGCAAACTTTTTACGATGGCAAGTTAATTTCAACACGAGAAATTGAGCGGTTTCGGAATGATTTATCGTGGAGATATCGCTGGGATAGCTATTTTGTAGAACCGAAAGCTATTTTTGAAAGCAGGTTTTGGCTGTTTGTTTTGGCTGATTCTGGAATTAAGAGAATTTCTATTTATGCTCCAAGAAATCTGGAGTTAGCACAGCTTTCTGGGTGGCAGTTGGCTTTAACTTTGGTGCTAGAAACTCGGGATGCGATCGCACCTAGAGTTCGCGCTGTTATTTCGCTGTTGGGTACTGCTGTTGTTTACGTTTTGACTCAAGTTATAGGGCGGGGAATTGGTTTGATCGGGCGGGGAATTATCCAGGGTATTGGTAATTCTTTACAGGATACCAAATTTGGAAAAAATGGCTGATATTCTGCGAAAAAATTAACGATTACAATGTTCGTAGTGAGGACTTCAGTCCGCAATCAGAAGGACTAAAGTCCTCACTACCAACCAACCTGTTCGTAGTGAGGACTTCAGTCCGCAATCAGAAGGACTAAAGTCCTCACTACCAACCAACCTGTTCGTAGTGAGGACTTCAGTCCGCAATCAGAAGGACTAAAGTCCTCACTACCAACCTTTTTATTGCGGTTGATTTACCGGGAGCGAGCTAATTGGTGGTACTATAAATAATGACTTACTTAATGCTATAAGGTTGACTTTTTATGAGTATTATGATAGCGATTGATGCCGATCGCATAAACAGTTTAGATTTGTCTCCGGTGCGGACTGTTATTGAACAGTGGCTGGCCGAAGGAGCGATCGCCCAAAACGAACAACAGGTACAATTTGAAATAGAGTATCCGCGCGAAGAATTAGATCCGCGAGAAATATCGGAACTTCCCGAAGTGCGGCTGTGGTTTATTCGGTTGGATGCTTGTTATCCTTGGCTGCCATTTTTGCTGGATTGGAAAGCCGGAGAATTGGCCCGGTATGCCGCGATGTTAGTGCCGCACCAATTCCACCGCACCCAAGGCATTCAGTACAATCCTGAAGCTTTGGAAATGTTTTTGATGAGCAAAATTTTTGTGTTGACTGATTGGTTGAACCAGCAGGGAATTCCTAGTAAATCGAAGTTGATGGCAATGTCGCAGATGTTTGGTTACGATTTGGATGATGCTTTTTTTGATGTCATCGTGCCTTATTCGGGTTTGTGATTTCCTGGATGAATCGGCGGTTAGTTGAAACTGGTTCCAATCACCTCGTATTTCAGTTACCCGGCGGTTGAAACCGCGTCTACACAAACCAAACCCACCTCCGTGGGTTAAAGATTTTATTTGATAATTTTCCATCTCCGAATACCTTCTTCGTCCACGGAGGTGGACATCGTTTGTGTAGCCGCGATTTCCAATCGCCGGGGTTTCTAGATTCCGTTTGATTGAGAGAAACCCGGCGGTTGAAACCGCGTCTACACAAACCAAACCCACCTCCGTGGGTTAAAGATTTTATTTGATAATTTTCCATCTCCGAATACCTTCTTCGTCCATGGAGGTGGACATCGTTTGTGTAGAGAAACCCGGCGGTTGAAACCGCGTCTACACAAACCAAACCCACCTCCGTGGGTTAAAGATTTTATTTGATAATTTTCCATCTCCGAATACCTTCTTCGTCCACGGAGGTGGACATCGTTTGTGTAGCCGCGATTTCCAATCGCCGGGGTTTCTAGATTCCGTTTGATTGAGAGAAACCCGGCGGTTGAAACCGCGTCTACACAAACCAAACCCACCTCCGTGGGTTAAAGATTTTATTTGATAATTTTCCATCTCCGAATACCTTCTTCGTCCA
>NZ_JAHREU010000006.1:0-26235 GCF_020883145.1 Microcoleus sp. CAWBG27 | reverse complement strand
GTTTCTAGATTCCGTTTGATTGAGAGAAACCCGGCGGTTGAAACCGCGTCTACACAAACCAAACCCACCTCCGTGGGTTAAAGATTTTATTTGATAATTTTCCATCTCCGAATACCTTCTTCGTCCACGGAGGTGGACATCGTTTTTGTAGCCGCGATTTCCAATCGCCGGGGTTTCTAGATTCCGTTTGATTGAGAGAAACCCGGCGGTTGAAACCGCGTCTACACAAACCAAACCCACCTCCGTGGGTTAAAGATTTTATTTGATAATTTTCCATCTCCGAATACCTTCTTCGTCCACGGAGGTGGACATCGTTTTTGTAGCCGCGATTTCCAATCGCCGGGGGCTATAAGAAATCATCTTCAGAATTTCCTCAGAATTGAGCGTTAGCCTAAAAATAGAACGATCGCCCGATTCAATCGATCGAGGAAATATCCCATGAAAACAGATTACCTCATCGTCGGTAGTGGTTTATCAGCACTGGTGTTCGGAGCCTTGATGGCCAACTCCGGCAAAATCGTGCACATCCTGGAAGCTCACGAGCATCCCGGAGGCTTTGGGCACACCTTTACAATGGCCAAAAAATACACGTTTAATGCCCAATTCCACTACGTTTGGGACTGCGGCGAAGGGCATACAGTCAATCGAGTCCTCAAAAAACTCGGTCTCGATCGCGATGTCACCTTTGAGCGCTACGATCCGAATGGCTACGACCATATGAGAATGCCCGGATATGCGCTAGATATTCCCTCGGAAGCAGAGGAACTGATCCGGCGATTGTCGGCGCTGTTTCCCGAAGCCAGCGAGAGAATTCGCAAATTCGTCAACGAAGTCGAGCAAACCGGCGCGGGACTCAGAAAACTCGCTCCTCCCGTCAAACCAATTGAATTAATCAAAAATTTCGGTGACGTATTCTGCGCCGTCCAACACCTCAACAGCACACTCCAAGACGTTTTCGATAAATTCCAACTCCCGCAAGCCGCCCAAACTTTATTAGCTCTGCAATGGCCGGACTTTTTGCTACCTCCTAACCAACTTTCTTTCTATGCTTGGATTGCTTTGTTTCGAGGCTATCAAGAAGGTGCATTTTATCCGACGCAGCATTTTGAAGATGTCATCAATTCTTTAGTTAAAGTCATTGAATCCAACGGCGGGAAAGTTTTACTAAACCATGAAGTCACGAATTTCAGGCTGACAGATAGAACTGTCACGGGAGTTGAAGCGATGGATTTGACCACGCATCAAACCCATGAATTCACGGGCGGCACGGTGATTTGTAACCTCGACCCCAAAAGAGCCGCCAAGATGATTGGTGAGGAACTGTTCTCAAAAAAAGTGCGGCGGAAACTCGATTATGAGTATTCTGCATCCAACTACATGGTGTACTGCGTTGTCAAAGATATCGACCTGCGAGACTACGGCTTTGGCAAGTGGAATACGTTTCATTCCGAACATTTGGATCTGAATGAAGCTTTTGCTCAAATGTATGACAAAAATGATTTTTCTCGACCCAGTTTTGCGATTACAACGCCGACTTTACTCACCGAAGCGCGGCCCGATTGTCCCGAAGATTGTCAAATTGTAGAATTTCTGACTGTGGCTAACTACAGTTATTTTAAACAACTTTGGGAGACAGACCGCAAAGCTTACAGGCAGAAGAAACAAGAGATTCTCGACTCAATTTTAGACGTAGTTGAAAAACACTATGTTCCCAATTTCCGCAAACATATGGTGTTTCATATTACCGGAAGTCCTACGACTAACGAGCGCTTCTGTTGGTGTCCAAATGGCAATTCCTACGGTTCTACCCTGACGCCAAAAAACATGGGAGTCGATCGGCTAAATCACGAAACATCCCTCAACAATTTCTATTTCTGCAACGCATCCTCGGGCTATCCAGGCTTTGCGCCGACATTTTGGACGGGGGCGCTGCTTTATCAACGTTTGTCCGGCGATGCGATTTTAGGCTAGGAATAATTCGTTACTCGGCGATTGAAATCGCTTTAGGTACGTAGTTGCGCTTCAGCGCTCTTTCCTAATATTTATAAAGAGCGCTGAAGCGCAACTACATACCTTAGCCCAAGTGCGAGCCGATCTTTAAGCGATACTTTTGGTAGTTTTATATTTGCTATCCTGATGATAAAACCACCTACTGATTCACGGGGGTTAGGGGGAATCGGAGCCAACCTAAGAACGAGAGAAATCAAGGACTTACATTCCTTGCTACAAACTTTTTTTAAGCTCTTAAGCATTCGATGATTAATGTTCCATTCTATCAATTTAGGAGAGAACCATGAGAATTGCAATTGTTGGGGGCGGAGCTAGCGGTATGGCTACAGCCTACTGGCTCAACAAACAGGGACACCACGTCACTGTGTTGGAAAGTCAGCCGATTTTAGGCGGACACATTCGGACGCTCAATAAAAATGTTTTGCCAAATCAATCTGATTGCAATGAAATATTAGAAAATGGGGTGCTGGAATTTCCCACTGTGTTTTACAATTTCGTGGCTTTAATGCAGGAGCTAGGCGTTGAATTAGAACCTGTGCAGATTGGTTCAGCGCTGTTTTTTAAAGATGGCGGTCACTTTTTGTCGGCGGTTGCTATTCAAAAAAATTTTACGGGAATGCAACGCTTGATTGAGTATTTGCAACTCGACAGTCTCTACGCTCGTTCGGCTGGATTTCTGCTAAAAATGCGGTTTGCCAAACAGCACGATTTCTACGATATGCCACTTTCTCATAGTTTAAAAAAGTCGTGCATCCGCAATGATTGGCTGAAGTTGCTGACGATGTACAGCTACTCGATACCGTTTGAATTGCTCGACGATTTTCCAGCGGAATTGGCGATGCCGGTGCTGCGCGAATATGCTTCGGTGAATTGGGTGAGGATTAAAGGGGGAGTCTATTCTTATATTGAAAAGATTCTGGAGCGGTTTAAAGGGGATATACTGCTGAATGTGGAGATTGCCAAGATTTTCCGAAGTGCTGGTGCTGTAAAAATTGTGCTGACCAATGGGGAAATTCAGGAATTTGATAAGGTGGTTTTTGCGATGCCGCCAGACCAAGTGATGAGGCTGTTGGCTGACCCGACGGAGGCGGAAACGAAGCGGTTTGCGGCCTGGAAACCCAATTATGCCACAACTGTGCTGCATTCGGATACTTCGATGTACGATCGCTACGGTATTCGCAAGTTATCGGAATTCGATTTTTTCGAGACGGACAAGGGATGGGGCTACAATGCGAGCTTGAATCAGCTTTGCGGTATCACATCGCCGCGAGAGTACAGTTTAGCGTTTAAGTTGGAGGAGGCGATCGCGAAAAACCAAATTATTCACATTCAGCAACATCACACGCCACTGTATAGCGTCGAGTCTTTTCGATACCGAAACGAAGTTATCGAGACTAACGGCGAGAACAATACCTATCATGCGGGAGCTTATTTGGGGGATGGCTTGCACGAAGGAGCGATTACCTCTGCTTTGCGAGTCGCAAAATTAATCGGCTGAGTGGAACGTTGATGCTACAAACTCTAGGAAATAAAGTAATTTCCGACATTCTACACATGAGGAATTTATGGATATGCCTAAGAGTAGATGCTAGGAGTGCAAAACATAGTTTATAATCTACCAAAGATGATACGATACTAACAGCAAGTAAACTCGTGTCCGCTGAAAACACTGTAAAATAAGTTTGTAGTGGGTTAAGTCCTCAGAAAATGCTGAAAAATTAAGTCCTGACTACAAACTTATTCTATTAAGGCTAATTGACCGAACACGATATCGCACCTGTCTGTCGGGCAACTTTCTTTACTTGCAGTTAGGCAGAGGTTTCTATCGATGTTTTTTGAGTCAAAATTGAGGAATGATTATGTCAAAAGAGAGAAAAAGCAACAAAGAAGTCAAAAAGCCAAAAAAACAACCTGATGGTGTTGCTAAGCCGAAGGATGACAATAAAAATTTTGGTAGCAGGGACGGTCAGAAGGAGAGATAGCTACCATTCTAGGGATGGCAATTAATTTTGTTCGATTGTCATTCCTCTCAAGGTTCAACTTATTTAACAACTATCCCGTTTTTGGCTCATCCGAAAACGGGTTTATTATTAGAGCGTATCCGCAGAGAATGCTCGCAATCATCAGATTGGTTGATTGTGGTAATTGAGCAATAAAATATTATATTTAGGCTATATGTGCGGTTTTATTGTCGTCAGATAATTTAGGTACGTAGTTGCGCTTCAGCGCTCTTTATAATATTAAGGAAAGAGCCTTTAATCTGAGGTACGTAGTTGCGATGAAAGCGCTCTTTATAGTATAAGCTAAGAACCTTTAATCTGAAGTACGTAGTTGCGATGAAAGCGCTATTTCCTAATATGAGCGTATAGCGCCCAAGCGCAACTACATACCTTGGGGCAAGGGCGAGCCGACCTTTGAGCGATACTTTTGGTATGAGAATAAAACCACCCTACCTAATCCCTCACAGCGAGATCTCAGTCACCGCAATATTACCGCCAAAACAGACATCAACATCAGTTCCCGCAGTTCGATCGCGCGAGCCATACTCTCCGACATAATAAAAGTATTCTCCCTCTTGGCGGTAAACCACAGGCAGCGGCTGAGTTGAAGGGCGACAAAACACAATTTCCGGTTCCGCACTTCCCGGCGCTAAATGCGGAAAATTCACATTCCAGAAACACCCCGGCTTTGATTCCCGACTCAGTAAATCGGCCAACACCCGCGATGTCCAGCGAGTCGCGACATCCCAGTCAATTTCCAGCGGCCTTTTAATTCTATGGGAAATTGCGATGCCAGGAATACCGTGCATGGCTGCTTCCCGCACCGCAGCAACTGTACCTGAAATGTACACGTCAACGCCCAAATTGCCGCCGGCGTTAATCCCGGAAAGTACCAAATCCGGTTTTGGACAAACGTGATTGAGAGCAATCCGCACGCAGTCTGCGGGTGTTCCTCCTACAGCATACTCGACGGACGATCGGCGATCGACATGAATCGGACTGTGAGCAGTCACCTGATGCCCGCAGCCCGAAAGTTGCCCTTGAGGGGCCACCATAATTGTCTTGCCCTCTACAGCCTGCAAAAGTGCCTGAATCCCCGGAGCATCAATGCCGTCGTCGTTGGTTAAAATTATCGTCATTGAAAATTTGTCCTAAATTTGACTATATCCGCAAAAATTGACCTAAAATTCCCAAACTCAAGGAAATGTCAACCTAGTTGTGGTAAAGTTTTGTGTCGATTGCTTTGTGTCAAGGCAATTTGCAAGTTCAGTTAAACGCGCTCACAGCTATGTTTTTGTTACCAATTCTACCCTTAGCTCAAGCAATCCCGAAACCTCCGAGTCAACAAGTCATCCAAATTCAGCGAGAAGTCCCGCTACCGGAAAACGAACTGGATTTACCACCACAACCGCAGACAACCGCCCCGCTGAAAACTGTGACGGTGCCCCAGCAAGTGCGCGTTTTGCCGGGAAAACTCGACAGCATCCCCGTTTTCAACAGCAACAGCCCCGAAGTTGTACAAACCGAAGGCATTTTGCTCTCCACATTTCCCGAGGAATCCAAACAAGTACCTTCTGCACACTTAAACTTTGCCTTCAAAGGCCGATTTGACATCTTCGCCCACCACATCGCCAAAGCTAAAAATCGCGCCCAAACTCGCACCTTATTTCAAGGCATAATTGTTCACAATCCCAACTCGGAACCTGTTACTTTAAATATCCTGCAAGGAGCGACTTATTTAACTCGCCCGGATGCTTTGTTTGTCGATTTGCCGTCGTATTTAGAAAATCGATTCGGCACTGTGTTTGCGGGGCCTGGCAGCCGCATCACCAGCGATGTGCTGCGGGGGCACAGACAAGCCATTTTGCCTGCTGCGATCGAAATTCCGGGCAATCAGAGCCGAATGCTGATGAATTTGCCGATACCTGTGGGCAATGTCACGCCTTCTTCTAACGGTCGATCGACTTTGATGCGAGTTTCGAGCAGCAATTCGGTTTATGTTGCTAGTTTAGCGATGTTTGCTCCTCA
Organism: Microcoleus sp. CAWBG27; assembly: GCF_020883145.1. NCBI lineage: Bacteria > Bacillati > Cyanobacteriota > Cyanophyceae > Oscillatoriales > Microcoleaceae > Microcoleus > Microcoleus sp. CAWBG27. The sequence continues at coordinate 20,197 of NZ_JAHREU010000006.1, read as the reverse complement.
AACCAAAGAAGGAGTCGAGCAATATCCGACTTTAGAACAGTGGGAAAATATTTTAAACACGAAAGGTTTAGCTGGGCCGAGAGATTTGGCTCCAACTCCCAGAGGCGAAAATCCACTACAAAAAATTTACGGGCGCGTGGCCGGAGTCGCTGAAGGTTCCGAGTGGAAAGCTAAAATTACTGACAATTCGAGAACCGATTATTTAACCGTTCCCAAGCGCGGCGAATCATTTTCCTATGCTTTGAGCACTACTGATACGGGTACTTTTGGGACGGGTCAAATTCAAAGCGCTAAAATGTTAGCTCGCTATCCCGATACTGCTTATTTTGCTCACGGTAATTACGGGATTCAATACAATTTAACTTTTCCGCTTTATAATAAGTCTCGTGAGTCGCAATCTGTCAGCATTAGAATGCAAACACCGATCAAGGCAAATACTGAATCGGCTGGATTGATGTTTTACGATCCGCCGGAAAATCGGATATTTTTCCGAGGTACGGTGCGGGTGATGTTTAATGATGATGGGGGGAAGACTTTGACGCGTTACATTCACATTGTGCAGCGCCGGGGACAGCAGGGTGAAGCTTTGGTAAATGTGAATATGAAGCCGGGAGAACGCCGTTTGGTGCAGGTGGATTTCTTGTATCCGCCGGATGCGACGCCACCGCAAGTGTTGACAGTGCGATCGAGCAATTAGTTGATTGTGTGTGATTGAGTTAGGGCGGCCAGTAGGTTGAATCTTACTGGCAACAATGATAAAGTTTATACAACTGCCGAATAAGGAGAATAGTTATGTCTGTTCAGATGCAAAGACGGCTATTTACAGTGCAAGAATATCACCTCATGGGCGAGGCTGGCATTTTGGGTGAAGATGACCGAGTGGAATTGATAGAAGGAGAAATTGTTCAAATGGCTGCAATTGGTACTCGTCATGCAAGTTGTGTAAAGCGCCTGAACCGCCGTTTTAGCGTGATTCCAGAAGACTGTGCTATTCTAGGCGTTCAAGACCCGATCCAGTTAACTGAGCGTACAGAACCTCAACCGGATATTGTATTGCTACAACCTCGCGCTGACTACTACGCTACTGCACATCCAGTACCATCAGAAGTTTTGTTGTTAGTTGAGGTTTCTGATAGCACTGTTGATTTCGATCGCAATGTGAAAGTTCCTAACTATGCTCGTTCTGGTATTCAAGAAGTCTGGTTGTGGGATCTTGAGGTGAATTGTTTAGAAGTTTACCGTTGTCCGACGGCAGAGGGCTATACTTCTATACAAAAGTTTGAGCGGGGAGAAATGGTTGCACCGCTAGCTTTTCCTGAATTTGAAGTCAGCGTTGATTTTATTTTGGGTTAGAGCTATCTAAAAATAGATATAGCGGTTATCACAAAGATGAGGTATGTTGTTGGGCTTTAGCCCTCTGAGTTTGGTGGTTATGTAAGCTGTCAGTTATACCTCATCTTTTTGAGAAAGGCTCTAGAATATTATAAGTAAAAAGAGTGAACTTAGGCTAACTGCCGAATAAGGAGAATAGTTATGTCTGTTCAGATGCAAAGACGGCTATTTACAGTGCAAGAATATCACCTCATGGGCGAGGCTGGCATTTTGGGTGAAGATGACAGAGTAGAATTGATAGAAGGAGAAATTGTTCAAATGGCTGCAATTGGTACTCGTCATGCAACTTGTGTGCGGCGACTGATCCGACAGTTTCGCCAACTTCCAGAAGAAAGTGCTATTTTGGATGTTCAAAACCCAATTCAGTTAAGTGAACGTACCGAACCTCAACCGGATGTTGTCTTGCTGCAATTTTGTTTTGACTACTACGAAACAGCACATCCAATACCATCAGAAGTATTGCTTTTAATTGAAGTTTCTGATAGCACTGTTGATTTCGATCGCAATGTGAAAGTACCTAACTATGCTCGTTCTGGTATTCAAGAAGTATGGTTGTGGGATCTGGAAGTTAATTGTTTAGAAGTTTACCGTTGTCCGACGGCAAATGGCTATACTTCAATGAAAAAGTTTGAGCGGGGAGAAATGGTTGCGCCGCTAGCTTTTCCTGAGTTTGAAGTAAGCGTTGATTTTATTTTGGGTTAGAGCGATATAGAAGTAGATAAGCTTATGGTGTGGTTTGAACGCGATCGATTAATCGGGTATTGTTAACGATCGAGTTTTGCTCAATAGCTTGCGTTGAGTCAGGCATTCTGCACGATTAACTTGCAATAAATACACACTTACTCGACCGATCGCACTTAGAGGTTCGATCGTACCACTTTCAGTTTGAAGTTGAAAATGGTCTGCCCAGCGATCTTTTCGAGGGTTGTAAAGTCGAACCACTTCACCTGTTTCTGGATCGATCGAAGCAATGTCGCTGCCTTTATTTTTGTTACAAAGCGAGCAAGACAAAGCCAGATTGCTTTCAACTGTTTCGCCCCTGTGTTTTTCTGCGATGATATGGTCTACTTGATGAGACGAGAGGGCGAGTGTTTCTGGAATTAAACAATATTCGCAGCATCCGTTGGCGCGATCGCATACCGTTCGTCGCAGACTAGCTGAAACGTAGGTTTTACTCATGCTGCCTCGCTCAATTTCAGCAGGGCTTGTGCTTTGGCAATGCGTACTAAATGTTCGACAAATTCGTATTGTTGCCACAAACGCTGCTCGATCGGCGTGAGTCCTTCCGTGCGGTTTTTCTCTAACAAAGTATCGATTTCAGTTTGAACAGCGTCGGACAAACGGAGGGCTAATATTTCTTGTGGTGATGGTAAACTTGCTATAAATTCTAAGATTTGCGTGAGTCCAGAAAATCCATTTGAAGGATTAGCTTCGACTTCCCTCAATCCCAGCATCAAAATCTGTGGTAAGTCATCTTTGAGAGAATCGAGGCGCATTGCTAGTTCGTCGGGAATTTGAAGGGTAATTGTTGCCATTTTTTTTACTCGCTGACGCTCTGATTAAATCATAGCACAATAAAAGTACGATCGCCCTTACGCGAGAAATCCAGCGTGCGATCGTCCCGCGAGACAAGGTAAAAGTGCGATCGCCCTTCCCGATCTTAATCGCTTCACCCTACCAATCAGTTGAATAGGGGCAAAATTTTAGTTAGAATTGTTGTCGTCGAGGTCTAGATTTTGTATTGGCAGTTCTGAATCTAGTGATGTAGGTATTTGGATCTTAACAACAATTACTATTTGATTTTTTTCAATACTTATATTACTTATATTAACTATGCTCTTTTCAGGTAACAAATTACTGGGTGGCAATTTAGCAGATGACTGAGTTTTATATCCAGCATCCTCAAGCCATTCAGCAATATTTCTCCAATTTTCGATCTTTTCAATCCCTTTACCGACAAAGCCTTTAACGTATCTATAAATAGTTGCACACAAATCAGTTTCCACACCTTTGGGATTTTTTTGCAGCTTTTCGGCGATTTCAGCGGGACTGTTGCCGCAAAGCAACCCCCGCAGGTGCAGCTTTTCTACGGGGGTGAGAGGCTTTCCCTTAACGGCGGCCAAGTCTGCGTACAGAGTTTTTAGATCCCAGCGGCTTTCTGCTTCGACGAAGCGATCGTTTGTGGATGCCATAAATAGGTGTGTGTGAAGTTCCTGATGGAAGTCTAACATAATTCCTGATGTATGTCAGTTTACGAGCAGTGTTATTCAGCTTAATATACTTGAAAGCTCAACTGTAAGTGGTGCAATTTACAAGTCAAAAAGTTTGTGACTGGGCTTTTGAGTGATTATTGATGGCAGTTAGCGACCTGACAGGGGAGTAGGGCTGAATTTTGGTAAATTTCTCGCTTTGACTCTAGTTTCGGGTGCTGCTGGTAATTTTTTTAATTTATTTTCTGGGTTTTGCATAATTTTGTGGATTAGCCCCTGATATATAAACAGGAGGCTGTAGCATCTCTTCTTGGGGTTGATAAGCAGATTGAAAGATTGAAATTATGGCTTCGTCTCAGAATCAAGGGGTCACTCCTTTACTCACAGGCTCTAAACTATACTTCAGCAAAAAAGCAGTGAGATTGGGAAATGCTGTTTATTTAATTCGTAACATTACCGGTTTTAGAGTCACTGAAGCTCAAATTACTGAGACAACAAGAAATAAAAAAGGAGTGCCATTTGAGGTTTTGATTTGTATGTATGTGGCAGCATTATTCTTATTAATAAAAGAAAGCGAAAGAATATGGCTAATAGTAATTGTCACAATGATTATACTGGCTTTAGGTTATAATTTTTTTATACCCAAAACAATCAAAGTAATCACAGCCCAGTATTTGATTGAAGTATCTTTCATTTCAGGAGATAAAGCAAATCTTTTACTCACCAGTGGTAAAAATATCACCAGTGAAAAATTATTAGAAGAAGTAGTTTCAGAATTATATAAAATTTTAGATAGTAATGAAGAAAAAACTTACGTGATTAATATAGAAGACAATTCTATCAATGTTGACCAAAGTGGCTCCTCAATTGGTATTGGATACTCTGGGAGCATTAGTGTTCGGCAAGTAGGTGGTAAGATATATAATGAAAACAATAATTAGCTATGGCTACGGAGATATTATGTCAGAACCCAAAATCAATCAAAGTCAAGCATCAATAGGTGTTGGCTACTCTCAGAATATAAATTCTCAGCAAGTAGGTGGTACTATCCACAATTACTCACCTGAACAAAAGCAAAATCTAGCTGAAGCAGCAGCAGAAATTCAGAAATTGCTAGAGCAACTGGCACAAAATTACCCAACGGAGACTCTGAGCGAAAAAGCAGTTGTAGCAGAAGAGGCTATAAAACAAATAAAAGGCGACCCTACTTTAGAACAGCGAGTAGTTAGTTTAATTCAAGCGATGAGTGTTGAGGCATTAATGCAAGCGATCAATCATCCTGTAGCAAGTGTATTGCGTGCGGGTTTAGAAGCTTTTAAAGAACCAAGTTAATCACTTTGCCCCAAAAGGCGGGCGATCGCCCTTAATCTCCAAAAGAGCGATCACCTCCTATTCCCCAAAAGTAATCTTCCATGATTTAATTTAAATAGCCAATCCTTTTGCACTATAAAATCAAAGGCATCCTCAAACACAAAAGTGGCAAATAACATACCTATATTACTTCCAGGTGAAAGCACAGTCGGACAGTTTGGCGACTTGAACAAAATCCGCCGCACAGGAGACAACCTTACACCCCACCATATTCCATCCGATGCTTATATGAAACAAATAGGAATCTCTGGTTACACTAGAAATAAGGGTATTGCTATCTTGATGGAACAGCCGTATCCAGGAAGGGGTGGTCGTCATCGGTGTACACAATCCTATGGACAAAGACCAGACTTTAGTCGATCGGGCAAGCTCTAGCTCGTGCGGTGTGGGATGTGCGATCGATTTATCGCCAAGATCGGCTGTATACACCACAAATTAGGCGGAATTTACAACAAGTCATCAAACAAAACAAACTGGCATGGTTGGGTACTTTTGATAAAATGGGAGATATAAGATGAACGTTAATTTAATAATAGAAACATTAAATGCTAATAAATTCATGCGCTCTGATGAGGAAGTAATGAGTTTTGACTTCACTTTAGCCGAACTTGCCCTACATCCTAACAGCGAATATTTGCCAACACTTTATCTAGTTTTCGATGACAGATGCGAACAACATGAAGTCATGTATGGTCTCATTCATTTTCTGGAATCTTTTGAGCTAAAAGACCAGTTGCAGGCGTTTATTGATACCATAGACCGGATGATTGTGAATGCTAAAGAATGGACAATGATTCTAATTTATGGAATTATCAATCAGGATTTAGCACGGAATTTATATAGCCAGATGTTACATTCTACCCATTCTCAAAATCGGGATTTATGTACGCATTTGCTGCGCGAAATAGTTGCTAATGAATCCCCTCCTTTATCTTCCCATGCTGAGTCAGTTATTTCCGGCGCAACTGCGATCGACATTAATATTGATGAAATTCAGAGGGATCTGTCAAGCTTTCTTAAACTCATCCAAGATGGTAATATCTTGGTACTCTTGCAAGACGATCGCCCAATAGCCGAAATTAAACCTATTAAATAAAGCCTCTCGCCATTAGAAAGGAGCGATCGCCCCTGATGAATAACTATATCAATAAAGAGGTAGTTTGCGATTTACTGTTGGGTGGGGGCGGGTTTATTCAGATTTTTGGTACTTGTTAGATATTGTTGGTGAACCCGCCCCTACAGCAATCACTATCTACCGATCGGGCATCATATTAATTACAGAACAAACTCGGCTCTACATGAAAAAAACTCCCCAGAATCAATGCCAACTCCTTACCAATATCTCCCTCGCCATTAACCACTTCAGACACTCTTGTTTCAGATCCCATAACGGGTACCAAATCCGCAGGTTGTAAATCTCTTTGTTCCATCAAAAACAGCAGTATTGAACGAGGCGTAGCTGTGGCTGCTGGTGCGTAGTATTCTTGCTCAAATTTTTCAATCAATGCAATCAGTAATTCATATAACTCATTTTCTTCAGGAGTGCGATCGCGCTGGTGCATCAACTCTTCCACCATAGCCAGAGCTTTCTCATTATCCGCTTCGTTTCTAATTATTTTTGGCTGATACTGAGACAATAACTCTTTGTATTTATCTGGATTAAAAGTAAGGGTCATTTTTCCATTTCTCCTTATCATACTCAGCATGGGTGAGAATATATTTGATATAAACTAATTGGCTTTCATAATCAATACTAACTATTAATCGATAATTATTACCTTTGATATTAAAAACCGTAAATCCTCCAACAGCTTCGGCTTTAGGAAAAACAGATTGTACCTCAATTAAGTTAGACCATTTAGCCTTGCTAGTAATTTTAAACCAGTTATCCAAAGCTTCCCCGCAATCAGCATGAGTTTCGCTGTATTCACGCACCCGTCGGTAGCTGATTATGTGCATCTACTATAAGCAATTTAAACTAAATTTCAGTTTAGCTCAACTAATTTCTTTCGTCAAGTGCGATCGCCCTTAATGTCCAAAAGTACGTGAAGCGTAGCTATCCCGTAGGGAATCGCCCTCCTGAAATTAGTTAATGGTATAATCATCAATCGCATACCATCTAGAACTAAACCAATTATTTTGAATAATGGCAGAGATACTTCTGAAGACAGTCCAGAAGTTATAGAACAAGATATAATAGAGCAAACGATTGAAGTAGGAAGTGGTTGTAACTGGACAGGCAGTGGAGTAGAACCTCAGTGGCATAATCCAAAATCCATCAAAGCCTACGATCATATCGATCGCCATCATGGCCCAAAACTGAAACCCCTTAATTTTAGAGGCAGGGCTGCATCTAAAAATCAGCCTCAAGGTCAGTGGCTAAATGCTCAAGACTGGGTAAAAGCTGAACAAGTGACACCGAAATATCCCGGTTGTTACATTATAAATTTTAAGCGTTCTATTGGGAAAGTTCACTATCCCGATGGGACAATAATTGAAAATGTTACCCATGCTTTTATTAGAAGGAAACCAGATGGAACATTCAAATCTGCTTATCCTGTTCTCAATGATGCTACGCTGTCCTCATTAGAAAGGAGCGAAGAAGATGAATAACTATAGCAATTTTACAATCCACCTAGAAGCACCTAATGGCGAAAAATATGCCGCTCCACCAGAGGACTCATTAGGAGAAATTTCGCATTTTGAATTAGGGCTGAAACTATTTTGCTTTGAATGCGATCGCCCAGTTTCAATAGAAATCGGTGAACAAAAAGTCAAAGTGTTTTTCGACCCCGATATCTGTATGCTCCTAGAAGATGAACTCCCCAAAAAACTCAGTGAGTTATCTCAAGGCAAACCCATCAAAATAGAATTTGTTGAAAGTGTGTGTCTTACTCTTGAATTGCAGCCCTTAACCAACGATAAAATTAGCTGTAATTTCAAAGAGTTTGGATATTTATCTCCAAATCAGTTTACCCTAAAATCCAGAAATCAACACTTTGAACTGAATAAAACTAAAGTTATAACAGAGTTAAAGGGATTTGTCGAACAACTCATGGAAATGGCTGTAAATGGTGGCTACATCACCGCCGATGAAAAGCAAGAATTCCTGATGCCACTCCGCGAAATTGCGCCTGCTTCGGCTATTTGTTAATTAAGTGCGATCGCCCTTAATGTCCAAAAGAGCGATCGCCCTTAATGTCCAAAAGCGCGATCGCTATTTTACTAAATCGCCCTTAACATACAAAGATTCTAGAAACTTAACAGATTCCTATCGTATTAGTGAGTAAACTTCCACTCGGAATTATTTAACCGCAGAGGACACAGAGAACGCAGAGGAAGAGAAGAGAGAGGAAGAATTCGGATGAATTGGGGATTTGATATAATATCGATTTTTGAGCTGCATCGGTATTGTATGATTTTAAATGTTGTAGGGGCGGGTTCACTAACAATAATTGCCAATAATCTACAATCTCATAAACCCGCCCCCGCCCATACTAAAGTGTCAAAGACTGAGGATTCGTCTCGATCAATTTGGCTAAATCTTGCAAGAAAGACGCAGCGTCTGCACCGTAAATAATTCGGTGATCGCAGGTAATATTTACCTGCATTTGCCGCTTCACTCCCATCAAACCTTCCTCGTTAGCTACGACTTGCGGCCGCGAAGAGCCGATCGCCAAAATCGAGCCTTGATTCGGCGGCAAAATCGCGTCAAACTTATCTACTCCATACATTCCCAAATTGGAAAGAGTGAAAGTTCCCGTGCTGTATTCGTCGGGTTTTAGCTGTTTGGCGCGAGAGCGATCGACTAAATCTTTCCAACTGCGGGAGAGAGAATAGATGTCCAGACGATCGGCATTTTGCAACACCGGTGTAATCAAACCGCCGCCGTCCATCGCCACCGCTACCGCCACATTAATATCCGAACGGTGTTGAATTCCCGACTCCACATAACAAGCATTCAGCAGGGGATGTTTTTGTAAAGTTACTGCTACTGCTTTTGCCAGCATAGCCGTCATCGTGACGCCTTTTGACTTAATTTGTTTGTAGAGTTTGTCGAGATTGTCAGTAGTAATTGTATAGCCGACGCGGAAACAGGGCACGCTCAAACTTGCTTCCATATTGCGAACTACCGCATTTTGCAGCGCATTCATCGGTACTCTGTTACCGGAAAGCGCTACCGCTGGAATTGGTGCGGGTGCGGGTTTGGCTGCTGCGGGTGCGGGTGCAGGTGCTGCGGGGACTGTTACTGGTTGCTGAATCGGGGCTGGTTGGGCTTTACCGGCGGCTGCTTCCACATCTTCTGCAACAATCCGACCGTTGGGGCCGCTGCCTTTGATGGAATTTAAATCTACTTTAAACTCTTTGGCTAATTTGCGAGCGCGAGGAGAAACGACGCTGCGCCCGTTTTGGCGGCTGACGTTTTGCTGCAAACCCACTGATGCTGTAGCTGCGACAGGAACGGGGGCTGCTGGGGCTGGGGCTGCGGCTGCTGGGGCGCCGGCTCCTTGTTTCTGGGCTTCTGCGATTTCGGCTTCTGTTTCTGCTACTAGGGCGATCGCAGCTCCTACTGGGGCAACTTCGCCTGCTGGTACAATAATTATTGCTAGATAGCCTTCGTAGAAAGACTCGACATCCATGTCGGCTTTGTCGGATTCAACTACGACTACCGTTTCGCCCTTTTCTACTTTGTCCCCAGCCGATTTGACCCAGGAAACAATTTTGCCCTCTGTCATGGTAGAGCTCAGGGCTGGCATGAAAACTTCGCGAATCATCTGTAAAAATTCCTTGTGAGTTGGTAATTGGCGATCGGTAAGCTTGGAGGCATTTAAGTTGCACGATCGAAAACAGTTAAACTTTTGTGGGGTGGGCAGGAGAGCCATTTGTGTCAACAACAGGCTTAAACCTAGGATCGAGGTCGCTTTTAGTCTAGTTTCGATCCCCCCTAACCCCCCTTAATAAGGGGGGGACAAGAGCATTCTTGCGTCTTCCCTTGGGAAGAGGGAGCGGCGAGAGATGGGTACAATAGCCTTCAAAGTCCCCCTTCTTAAGGGGGATTTAGGGGGATCGAGTCTCGGCTATAACCCTGATTTAGACCTGGTTTTAGCCTGTTGTTGACAAAAATGGCATTCTCCCCGCTCCCAAGATACAAGTTCAATGCACAACAGTTGGTTTGGCGATTGATAATTGGCGCTCGGCAATCGGCAACAATCATTATTATGCCAGCCTCTAGTCCGAAGATGTGCGACTATCAACTCAAAATTACCTACCAATTAGCAATTAGCAATTACCAATTACCAATTTCTAATTTCTAAATATCACCTCGAATTTCTTCGACTATGCCGTCGCGCAGCAGAACTTCTACTTGCATTTTTTGAATCAAGTTTTCTCCCACCCCGACGGTGAACGTGCCGTCAATTTGACCTTGACTCACTTCTTGTTCGAGGTCTAGCACCTGCACTTGCTGAAGCTGTTGCAGGTTTTGGTTTTTCTGTTCTAGCAGTTCGCTCTTTCTTTGATTCACCTGCACTTGAATGTTTTCTATTTGCTGCATTACTTGCGGCCCGGGGGGTTGCAGGCTTTGCTTTTGGATTTCTGAAACCATCCGCTGCCCTTGCATTTCTAGCTGTTGTAGCTGAGAATCTATTTGATTGATTTGGGCTTGGAGTTGCTGTTGAGCTTCTTCTTTCCAGCGGGGAGTAACGACGACTTTTACATTAATCGATCGCTTCAAGAGTAATTGTGGTTCCATAAATTTGTTGCTTGTCAATTGCGAATTAGGCATTAGTTATTAGTCATTAGTCATTAGTTGGTAAATATTTCCTAATGACTCAGGACTCAGGAATCGGGACTCGGGTGTTGGTGTCAACTGAACGTCAAACCTATTATCAGTCTTATGTCTGGCGATTCAGGCAAGATCGCCCCGAATTCTTGCCCCCTACTCGACCCCTACTCCCCTTCAGAAGGGGGGGATAAGAATCTTCTCAAAGTCCCCCGACCTAAGGGGGATTTAGGGGGATCGGGCCTCTGCTATAAACGAGAGATACAGGGGATAAGAATCTTCTCAAAGTCCCCCTTATTAAGAAGGATTTAGGGGATCTTGCCTCTGCTATAAACTAGAGATACAAAGGTTTTGAGGCTTAAGTTGACACCAATCGGGACTTGGGTGTAGGGATAATTTTTTCTTCTCCATTCCCCAAGTCCTCCGAATATTTCAAAACATCCCGTCAATCATATCGCGGTAGTGTTCCGTCACAACCGGGCGCTTAATTTTCAGGGTCTGGGTCAACATTCCATTTTCCATCGAAAATGGCTCCTGAATCAACCGGAATGGGCCGATGCGATCGTCCGCGCGGTATCCGGGGCGATTTTGCACCTCCCGGTTCAATTCTTGACGGAATAAGTCTTGAATTTTCTTGCTATTCCAGTCAATTTCGTGTATTGGCGGATTCTGAGTTTCTGCCCATTTCTGCACGGCTTCTGAATTGGGGACAATTAAGGCGCCGATCGACTTTTGGTCTTGACCTACTACCATAATTTGGTCGATGTAGGGGCTGCGGACGCAGGCATCTTCGATCGGCTGGGGTTCGATATTTTCGCCGTTGCTGAGGACGATCGTATCTTTTGCCCGCCCAGTCAAAATTAAGTCGTTTCCCGGTGTCAGCCAACCCAAATCGCCGGTGTCAAACCAGCCTTCGGAGTCAATGGCTTTGGCGGTAGCTTGGGGATTGAGATAGTAGCCCTGCATGATTTGCGGCCCGCGTCCCAAAACTAAACCGCGCTGGCCCGTTGGCAGTTGCTGTTTAGTTTCGGGGTCAACTATTTTAATTTCAGTATGGGCGATCGGCTGTCCGGCAGAACCTTTAAGATTGTGCCAAGGGCGGCGGACTGTTAAAACTGGAGATGTTTCAGTTAAACCGTATCCCACCAACAAACCGATATTCGCGATTTCAAAGAAATTGTCTAAATGCGCCGCCAAAGAACCTCCGCCGCTAATTGCCCACTTAAAACGTCCTCCCGTAGCTTCCCGAACTTTTTGGTAAACCAGTTTTTCGGCGATCGCGTGGACGGGAGATAACAGAATACTTTTGATGCGGGCGATCAGTTTTTCCGAATCAGAAGCAGGTTTCAAATTGAGAGTTAAACCTTGGAAAATGCGGCGGGCTTCAATGTATTGCTGGCTGGCAGATAACAGAAAGTTCACCAATTTTTGTTTGTTGGGTGGCTGTTCTCTAAATTGCTTTTGTACAGCCTCGTAAATCGATTCCCAGATGCGCGGAACGCTCACCATGTACTGGGGCTTGCAACTTTTAAAGTCTTGTTTGAAATAGCGAATATTGGTGTAAATTTGCGTGCATCCTTGGGAAAGCAAGAAGTATTCGACTGTGCGTTCGTAGGCGTGCCAACTGGGCAGGATGCTGAGGGCCGATTCGCCCGGTTCGGGTTGCAAAATTGTGCCGAAGGTGGTGAGTTGGTGCAGCAGGTTCCCGTGAGTCAGCATGACGCCTTTGGGTTTGCCGGTGGTGCCGCTGGTGTAGAGGAGGGTGGCGAGGGTTTGGTGGTTGTGGTTGGCGGGTTTGAAGGGGCGGTTGGCGCCTGTGGCCATGACTTGGGAAAATTTGACTGTGGTTAGGGTGAGGCTGGTTTCTGGTTCCTCGTCGGAGAGGAGGACGATAAGTTCGATCGGCAAATCGGGGAGGCGCGCTTGCAGTTTTTTGAGTAATGCCAGGTTTTCGACTACTAAAGCGGTACTGCCGCTGTCTTGGATGATGTAGAGGAGTTCTTCGGGATCGGCGGTGGCGCCTCTAACGGCGTTGGCGGCCCCAGCCGTCATGATACCTTGATCGGCTATCAGCCACCGGGGGCTGTTGTCGGCGAAGAGGGCGACGCGGGGAGGGATTGTGTCTGTTGGGTTTGGATTGATGCCGAGGGCCTGCAATCCGCTGGCGAATTGCTGGATTTGTTGGTAGAGGTCGGTATAGGTGAGTTTAATTTCCGGTGTCGTGTGGGGATCGTGGAGGGCGACGGTTTGGGGAAATCGCTGTTTGACGATCGCCCAAATTTCAGGTATCGATCGAATGCCACTATAGTCGATCGTGCGGCTGAGGTTGGCGAGTTCAATCTCGCTCATTTGGGAGGCGGCGCCCGGTGCGGAGTGGTTCATAGGGTATTTTCGGGGGTTTTGAGAGATAAAGTTATTGGGTACAAGTTTAATATCAGAGTTATTTTAGACCTTCGTGGCAGTCTCGTGACAGTTTGTCAACCTGCCGTTGTCTATTTAGAAAATTAGGGATATTAGATGATGAGATTTATATTTCGACAGAAACACAGGATTTTATCAAGGTTGATAGTAGTTACTTGTTGTGCGATCGTAGGGTTATCTGGAAACACACTGTCTGTGAATGGTGCAGAAGTGCGATCGGCAAACAAAACATTTGCTGATTGGTGTCGCCAAAAAGCCGATTTGAGTCCTGAAACTAAACATACTGTTGAAGTGCTCTCGAAATTTATCACGTGCACGAAGGACTATAAATCCTCCTTATGACTCAGTTGAATGGCTCCGTTGGAAGGATTTTTTCAGGGAGTATGCGAATTCAGGGGAGGTTGGGGAGTCATATCATGTCCGCTGGATTGCCATAACAAACGCGGTTCGTAGTGCAGTTCGTAGTGCGGACTGAAGTCCGCACTCAAACTGCGGACTTCAGTCCGCACTACAAACCGATCGCACTTTGCTCTCGGGCTAGTTGCTCTGTCAACCACTGGATTTCTAGCTGGATGGTGTCTGTACACCTTTCCCAGGATGCTGCTTGATACGAGTCAACAGGATTTTCCTGTTCAGTTTGTTGGCTCTCTAGATAGTCTTGGCGCAGGTAACAGACTCTCAAGCGGTGTTCGAGCAACTTGATTCTTTAGCAGAAAGCCGTCCTTGAAGGGCGGGGTTTTAAACCCAAATTTCTGATAAGAGTAACTGTTGTTGTTTTAGCCGATAGCCGTGCAAGGGTTGCCGCTTTAGCAGCCCTAGGGCTGATAATTCAAGCATTTATATCAAAGTGATATTATAGTCTGGATTATATGACTGTATGCGATTTAAGGGCGATCGGGCAAATAGCTAGTTTTAAAGAATTTTGAATTCTAAAATACACAGTTAACAAATATTGTCAAGGTTCTTCAGATATATATTGTTTTAAGGTCAAGAGAGAGCGATCGCTTTATAAACTACTACTGTGTTCATTTGCGATCGCCCGCTCGCGTGAGATTTTAGTAAAAAACCGCGCTTGTCCGCTGCAAAAAAGTTGATACGCCTGTGGGCGATAAGTTTCCCACTAAAAGGAAACTCCAAATTCTTTGATTGAATCCCGTTAAATACGCCTACTCAATTCTCAATTAATTCCTGGAATTCCTGCTACAAATTAGCAACATTTCTTTACATCAATCCTTCTGGAATGCACAACTTATAGAGAATTGAAATCTTTTAATATTTAATTAAGCCATCTCCGTGTATTTACGGATGCAGGGCGGAAGCCTGCGGGGCTTTCCTTTACAGAATCTTCACAATACTCCGCGACAATACGGGTGATTTATAAAGATTGTGTAAAGATGACCCTGTAACTGTAGCCATACGAGCCATTTTGTAAGTTATGATTGGAACCAGCGAAAACAATACTTACGCAATCACAGCACTTTCTTAAAAAAACCGAATTCCGACATCTCAAAAGTTGTCAAAAATGTTGAAATATGAGGTTTTCGCCGCAAAACTCAATAAGCATTTTTCAGCCGGCTAGGTGGCACTAAAAAATAAAAGATCGGCTCAGTCTGGTTAATTGTCGGTCAATAAAATTGACACAAAAATTGAACAGGGAAAGCTATGAAAAAAAGTTTAGGGGTACAAAATTACTTCGAGCGCTCCCCAGCCTCATTGCCAACAGTTCCAGCTATTGAAAAACTCTTGGAGGAAATCAGTCCCGAACCGACATTAATTGCAAAATTAAATACAGCCTGTGAAATTTGCGAGTTTCAACTCGGAGATGAAATCACCCAATATCAAACACCGGATAATACCAATAATTTAGCTGAACAAGCACAGAGCGATTCCCTACGGGATAGCTTCGCTTCACGCAATTTTTATTTAGTTTGCCAGGGAAGAGTCAGGCTGCTAGCGGTAGAAGCCTCTCAACAGCAGGAAGTTTCCGCGGCGGTACTGGAACTCGGAGCAGTGTTTGGGACAGACGACGTATTTATTGAAAACGGGCTGCCTTACAGGGCAATTGCGGCCGGCACTTGCCAACTCGCTCGAATTAACTGCGCCAAATTACAGCTTGTTATAGAGGAATTCCCCCAACTGCAACAGCACTTGCAGCAAGAATATCAACAGATGCAGCAGTTGATTTTTTTCAAGACGCAAACAGATTTGCGATCGCTAAAATCCCACCAACAGCAACTTCTGTGGCCGCACTTACTTCCTTATCTAGAAGAAAGCCGAATTCCCGCCGGAGTTTCCCTCGCAGAACACTGCCAAAAAACCACCAATTATTTTTGGCTCCGTAGCGGTAAAATTCAAGGTCAAGCACCGCCAAGTATCGGGAGTCACTGGGGACATTCAGACGTACCGAGCGACTGGAAAGCAGCAACAGACCTGCTGATTTACCAGCTCAACTCAAAACAGTGGGAAATGGCAAAAGCCACAATTGCTTCCGACAGCAATACCCGCCCCAAAATTATCCGCAAACCTCCGACTTTAACCTTAGTAACTGCGCCAAAAGATGCTTCGTCTACCTCAAAGAATGAGCCGTCAAAACTAACCGCAGTCGAGTCTCCCAAATCGGCATCCGGAATCATCAGTTTCCCAAAACCCAAGCGGCGCAGATGGTTGAGCAGCGGACACCCATTCATTCAACAACAGAGTACAGCAGATTGCGGAGCTACCTGCTTGGCTATGATTAGCGAATATTGGGGTAAGAAATTCAGCCTGAATTACTTGCGGGAATTGGCAGAAATCGGCCGCAGTGGCGCCTCGCTCAAGAGTCTGGCAAAAGCAGCGGAAAGAATGGGGTTTCAAACCCGTCCCGTGCGAGCTTCTTTAACTCCACTCCGCAATCAAAATCCCTGGATAGCTCACTGGCAAGGCAATCACTACGTTGCAGTTTACCGCTTTAAAAATCAACAGGTTTTAGTTGCCGATCCGGCGGCGGGCAAGCGGTGGATGAGTGTTAAAGATTTTACCGACAGTTGGACTGGGTACGCCCTGATTTTAGACCCGACAGCGGAACTATACCGCAATCATAGTGCCGAACATAAAGGCATCAAAGTTAAGAATTTTCTGGGCATAATCTGGCCCTACCGGGCTACGATCGCCCAAATTTTGGTAATCTCTTTGTTGATCCAACTGTTTGGGATCGTTACTCCCCTGTTTACTCAGGTAATTCTCGACCAAGTAGTTGTCAGCAAAAGCATCGTCACTCTGCACGTTTTCGCGATCGGACTGCTGATGTTTAGTGTTTGGCGATCGCTCTTGGGGGCAACGAGACAGTATTTGCTGGATTACTTGTCCAACCGCATTGACCTGACTTTAATTAGCGGGTTTATCAGTCACACTCTCAGTTTGCCGATCAAATTCTTTGAATCTCGTCAGGTGGGCGACATCTTGACGCGGGTTCAGGAAAATCAAAAAATTCAGTCGTTTTTGACTCGCCAAGCGATTACGGCTTGGTTGGATGCTTTGATGGCTGTGGTTTACATCGGACTGATGGTTTACTATAACTGGCGTCTGGCTTTGTTGGTGCTGGCTTTGATTCCGCCGATCGTGATTTTGACTTTGGTGGCAACTCCGTTTCTGCGCCAAGTATCGCGGGAGGTTTTTAACGAAGGTGCCAAGCAAAATTCATCTTTGGTGGAAATGATCGGTGGGGTAGCGACGATTAAGGCAACTGCTGCCGAGCGAGAAATGCGCTGGCGCTGGGAAGACCAATTAACCTCCATGATTAATGCTAAATTTCGGGGCCAGAAGTTGGCGAACTCTTTGCAGGTAGTTGGGGGTGGAATTAATACTTTGGGTAGTACGGCTTTGTTGTGGTACGGGGCAATGCTGGTGATTCAAGACGAATTGACGATCGGTCAATTTGTGGCTTTTAATATGATGATTGGGAGCGTGATTTCTCCTGTGCTATCGGTGGTGGGACTTTGGGATGAGTTTCAAGAAGTGCTGGTGTCGATCGAGCGTTTGGATGACGTATTCTCGGCAGAACCTGAAGAAAGCCCTTACAAACCAATGCTGGTGCTGCCTCGCATTCACGGAACCATCAAATTTGACAATGTTTCTTTCCGCTATGCTCAGGATGAGGAACGCAATACGCTGCAAAATCTTTGCTTTGAGGTGCAAGCTGGAGAAACTGTGGCAATTGTCGGCCGCAGCGGTTCCGGTAAGAGCACTTTGGTGAAGCTGCTGCAAGGTTTCTATTATCCAGAAAAAGGGCGGCTGACTGTTGACGGCCACGATATTCGCCACATTTCTTTGCAGTCGCTGCGAGTGCAGTTGGGTGTTGTCCCTCAGGATTGTTTCTTGTTTTCGGGAACGATTTTGGAAAATATCACGCTGTACAAAAATTTGGAAACCCCCGCCAGTCATGGCGAAGAAGGAACATTTGGTGATTCTGCAAGCTTGGAAGAGGCGATCGAAGTGGCAAAGCTAGCAGAAGCTCACGCTTTTATTCAAGATATGCCGCTTGGTTATCAAACTCCTGTGGGGGAGAGGGGCACGAGTTTGTCTGGAGGCCAGCGCCAGCGAATTGCGATCGCCCGTGCTCTGTTGGGCGATCCGCGAGTTTTGATTTTGGACGAAGCAACTTCTTCGCTGGATACCGAGTCTGAGCGCAGGTTCCAGCAAAATCTGGCTCGCATCAGTCGCGATCGCACTGTGTTTACGATCGCTCACAGGTTGTCTACAGTACGCAATGCCGATCGCATTTTGGTTCTAGACAAAGGCATTTTAGCCGAACAAGGCAACCACGACCAATTGATGGCACAACGTGGACTCTACTATCACCTTGCTCAACAACAGCTCGATCTTTAATACCAATTTTGTATGAGGCCCCGTAGCATCTGATCCCCCCTAACCCCCCTTAATAAGGGGGGGACAAGAGTATTCTCAAAGTCCCCCTTCTTAAGGGGGATTTAGGGGGATCGAGATATATGCAACTGCCAACTGCCAACTGTCAACAGACTAATTTGGAGTAAATATCATGCTTTCAGAAGACGCCAAAAATTTATGCGCCGCTCCTGATGAGATAGCCGAAGTCTATGGGGGCGTAGCTTTAAGGCAAGAAAACGAAGCCAGAAAAACAGACCGCTCTTTAGAAGTAGTTGAATCTCAAAATCGCTCTTCTAAAACTACTAATGACTATATCTATCCGGCCAAATTTCGGCAGCCTGAGGCTGATAATTGGTCTACTTCTTTGCACTCGGTACTAGACCAACCGCCAGTATCTTTTCCTCAGCAGTTGATCTTAGGAGGTCTGGTATTTTCCATAGCTTTTGTAGCGTGGGCAACTTTGGGAAAAATAGATCAAGTCGGTCACGCTCAAGGCAAATTAGTTCCCAAAGGTGATGTTTACAAAATTCATCCGACGGAGCCGGGAAAAATTATTAACCTCGCGATTAAAGAAGGTCAAAAGGTCAAAACTGGACAGTTATTGGCGGAATTAGACCCGGAAAATGCTTCGAGCGAGGTGGAGCGTCTAGATAAAATTCTGGATGCTTATCAGATTCAATTGGTGCAGCAAATTAGTTCGATCGAGAGAACTCGACTGGAAGCTCAGGCGAGCCAAGCTATTGCTGCTGCCGACAAACGGGGGGCTCAAGCTGCGATCGACAGATCTCGCGCTTCAGCAGCCACCACGCAGTCTCAAATCGAGCAATTGCACGCAGATGTAGTCTCTCAGAAAGCGCGGCAGGAACAGATCAAACCTCTGGAAAAGCAGGCACAAAATCTGTTGTCGCAACTGAAAACAGATATCACTTCTCAAGAGGCGAGGCGCGATCGCGTGAAACCGCTGCAAAATAAGAGTCAAGACTTGCTGGCACAATTGCGAGCAAAAGTGGCGGCCCACAAAGAGCGGATCGGGCGGCTCAAACCTTTGGTAGATGAGGGGGCGCTGTCAAAAGATGTACTATTTCAAGCTGAAGATGCTCTGCGGGAAAGCCAAAATGCCGTGATTAGAAGCCAGTTGGGGGAAAAAACTCAGGCTGACGATCGAGTATTTGAGGTCGAGCAAACCGTGCGCGACAGACAAAGTGCTGCGATCAGGAGTCAACTGTCTGAGGCGACTCAGGTTAAGGAAAGGCTGTTTGAAGTCGAGCAAGGTTTGCGCGATCGCGCCAGTTCGATCGACAAAATGCAAGGCCAATTAGCCGAACAACTCGCAGAAGTCGATCGACTGCAAGCCGAAGCCGACAGCAAACAAGCAGCAGCGCGCCAAATGCAGTTAGAAAAACAGCAAAAAATTCAGCAGTTGGAAATGGAATTAAACCAAATCAAATCCAAAATTGCCGAAACCCAAACCCTGCTCGCTCAAGCCAAAAACAAGCTCAAACAAAGATTTCTCTACGCACCAGTCAGCGGAGTAATTTCCGCCCTCAACATTCACAACACCGGCGAAGTCGTGCAACCGGGTCAAACTATTGCAGAAATGACCCCCAATCAGGCTCCGCTAGTGCTCGAAGTCAGTTTACCGAACCGAGAAGCGGGATTTGTCAAAATCGGAATGCCGGTACAAGTCAAATTCGATGCTTTTCCCTATCAAAATTACGGCGTGATGCCGGGAAAAGTTGTATCGATTTCGCCAGATGCCAAAACCGACGAGCGATTGGGTGTTGTTTACCGGGTGGAAGTGAGTATCGATCGAGACTCAGTGAAAGCCAACAATCAAACCTGGAAACTCAAAGCGGGCCAGACAGCCACGGCGGAAATTATCATCCGCCAGCGCAGCATAGCCGACATTTTGCTCGATCCGCTCAAGCAACTACAAAAAGGCGGCATGAGTTTGTAGTCAGTTGACAGTTGACAGTTGACAGTTGACAGTTGTCAGTTGTCATCAGTCATTAGTCATTAGTTAGAGAGAAAAAACAAAATTCTCCCCTCTCCCCCTCTCCCCCTCTAGGATCGCGCCATAGGCGATCATGCCGCGGGACAACTGGGCCGGTTCATAGGCGGCCCCCCGGCGGATTGCGTC
>NZ_JAHREU010000059.1:28102-49071 GCF_020883145.1 Microcoleus sp. CAWBG27 | reverse complement strand
CGCTTTCAATATTTTGTTGAAAGCTTTGAGAGATACCTCCCTGACAGGAGAGCTTGCTGCTTTTTCTGTTTTGCCATACACGGCTATTCTGGGCTTAGTCCGGGATTTACCGGGTTAAATGTATCTGTCAACGCTCAAGTACTCCAACAAATCTTAAGACGACTGGAGACAGCTTTTGTGGATATGCAGCGCAAAGGAATGGGCGATTCGGTTGACTCAATCGCGCGACCAAGTTGCTAAAACCCCGAATTCAGCAGCAGTTTTTCGTTTTCGATCGAGGTTAATTGTTAAAAGTTGTTCTGATCGTTTTGGGCCTCACCGCAGGATTGTGGGCGACAATCGAAGTGCTGCTGCGCGTGTTGCTGGGTTTTGGCAATCCCTTGATTTATATTGCCGATGCTGAGTGTGGCTATTTGTTGGCGCCGAACCAGAGGGTGCGCCGCTTGGGCAACCGGATCGAGATTAACGAGTATTCGATGCGTAGTGGAGCGATCGCCCCAAGTCCCAAACCCGAAACTCTGCGCGTCTTGCTGTTGGGTGATTCTGTCGCCAACGGCGGTTGGTGGACAGATCAGACAGATACCATCTCGGAAATTATGGTTCGGCAGTTGAGGCTGCAAGTACAGAATCTGACGAGCGATTCACAATCAGGTGCAAAAGTCAACTATTCGGATGTTGAAGTTCTCAACGCTTCAGCCAATTCTTGGGGGCCGAGGAATCAACTTGCTTATGCGAAGCGGTTTGGTGTTTTTGGAGCAAAGGTTTTGGTGTTGCTGCTGAATACGGACGATTTGTTTGCATCGGCTCCCTGTGCTGAAGTTGTGGGGCGCGATCGATCTTATCCCGATCGCCAACCTCGATCGGCGACACTAGAGTTATTGAGCCGCTACCTGCTACCAACACAGCCGGCTCGCCAATTAGCAGCACCAGCAGCCGAAAGCGATGTAGTCTGCTGCAACTTAGAAGCTATTCGCCAAATCCAGAAAATAGCAGTATCCGCCAACGTCAAGTTTTTGCTAGCCGTGACGCCCAAGCGGGGCGAATTCGGCGACTCTGGCTCTCGCGACTGGGAAATCAAGGCTAGAGAGCGTCTCGCCGAACTCGTCGAACGCGAGAAAATTACTTACATAGATTTTCTTCCCATTTTCAATTGTGCGGCTCAAATTTCAACTTTGTATAGAGACAGCATTCACCTCAGTCCTCAAGGAAATCAGCTAGTTAGCAAAACCATCAGCCGTCAAATAGTCGCTGTTTTTTCACCTAAATTGTAATTTGAGTCAAAAACAGATACTTCCCATACTTAGATTGTAGAGAACCGAAAATTTCAATTTTAGTTCAAGCCCTCAGATTCATCTTTGGAATCAATTCTTTCATCTCAAATCTCAGATTTCAAATCGACTGTTGCATCCCCCAATAGAGGATAGGAGTCAATCTCAAATTGAAAATTGAAAATCTCAAATCGACTGTTTAAGCCCTCAGATTCACGGAGTTGCAAGTCAATCTCAAATTGAAAATCTCAAATCGACTTACATCGAATCCGGTTGCACCCGAACAGTTACCCTCTTCAACGAACAACCAACCCAAACTGTAGAAGCACCCGGAAACGACACAATTTTTGTCGATTTAGCTAACTTGCAAACTAGACTCTAGCTCTTTGGGATACCAAGCTTGACCGTCGAGAGCCATTTGCTCGATCGAACTTGCAAGCCGAAGAGCTTTGAGAGCTTGTTCTCCTCCCACAGAAGGCTGGTTGCCACCCCGCACGCAATTAATAAAATGCTCCAATTCTGCGTGGAGCGGTTCAATATTGCTGGTGTAGACTTTCTCGATCAACCCATCTTGACGGTAAAGCACCTGACCGTAATCCGTCACGTAATTGGCGGTTGTTTGTCGGTGAATCAAGATTTCGTTGTTGAGAAAATCTGCCTCTGTCAAAGAATTTTTGCAGTGAGCCGCGATTGAACGCAGTTTGCGATGCGTCACCTTGCTGGCAGTCAGAGTGGCGACAATGCCGTTAGCAAAGTTCAGCGTCGCTGTCACGTAGTCTAAATAACCTGAATCTGAGGCCCTGCTGCCAGTGGCCGTCAGCTTCACCACTGAAGAATCTGCCAATTCCAAGAGCAAGTCGATGTCATGGATCATTAAATCCAAAACTACCGATACGTCGTTGGCCCGATCGGAATAGGGACTCATCCGGTGAGCTTCCAATGCCAGTAATTCTTCAGTTTTCAGCACTTTGCCGAGTTCCTGAAAAGCTGGATTGAAGCGCTCGATGTGACCCACTTGTAAAATCCGGTGGGCTTCAGCAGCCGCATTGACCAAAGATTCGGCTTCAGCAATGCTAGCCGCGATCGGCTTTTCAATTAAAACGTGAACCCCTGCTTGGAGACAAGACATCCCCACAGGGTGGTGCAGGCGAGTTGGAACGGCGACGCAAACTGCGTCTACGTGGGCGAGCAAATCCCGGTAGTCTTCAAAGAAGCGAACCCGGTATTTGCTTGCTACATCAATTCCCCGCTCTACATTTATATCTGCAACACCCACGAGCTCGATATCTTTGAGCAAGCTCAGAACTCGCGTGTGGTGCTGCCCCATATTGCCAACTCCAATAACCCCAATGCGGAGGGGTTCGAGTTGACTTCGCTGACCGAAAACATTTCCGTATCCCAATGACATCCTATCTAGCACTCCTGGATTCTCCTCCACCACAGGAATCAAGCCCGTTGGCTTCCCGATCGACTCACAGCCATCCAGATAGTACCACAGTCAAACTATTTGTGAAGAATTTCTAAGACAAGTGAAGAAGAAACAGGGAAGAAGGCAGGCGACAGAAGGCAGACTGCAAAAGGCAGTAGGAACCCGATCCCTTTTCAGGGAATTGGGTATTGACAAAAGCACTAAAATATGGTGTTTGAATCTGTGAAGCATAGCTATCCCGATCGTGAATCGCCCGCCACATCGCCACAATACAAACCGATCGGCATATTTTTCCAGGACGATCGAACATTTCTCTTGTTTTGGCAAAAAATTCCCAGTCAACAAGTAGCAAATAATACAAATTTGGGAGAAATCGCATCCGTAGTAATTCGATAGTGAGATTGGGCAATCTTTGAATTCAAAAGAATTTATGTTAAGAATGCGGAGACTTACTGGCGATCGCTGTCTGCAACAAACTAAACTTAAGTAAAATCTGATGAGGCCGACTATGAATCAAAAACAAAGACAGAGATTAGGAAGTGCGATCGCCAGCACAATTTTAAGTTTCGCAGCGGTGTCAGTGGCAGCAGTTGAGAAAGCACAAGCAGCCGTTCTCACCTACAATTTTCAAGTGGAAAAGGGTGGAGGTAGTGGTTTTTTTAAGTTTAGTGATTCCTCACTGACAGGAATAGGATATGAAAAAATCGCAGTTGGTGAGGGAAGATTTAACACCCCTATCAGGGTCTATAAAGATGACTATGATTTAGCAGGGGCTATAGCTTTATTTAATCAAGGGAATTTTCGCGGACTGCAAGCATCGGGTGTGGAGTATGCGACGACAGAAGAGGCACGAGGAGGGACTGATTACATCAAGTTTCAGAGCAGCGCAACCTGGTATATGGGTACCGAGGAGGCGAGCAATCTTGGTACGTGGGCATCTTATTTCTGGGGGTATGGTGAGACAATAGTTAGCAACAGGAACGGTTATTTGGGCAGAGGTCGTACAATTATCAGCAGTGCGCGGGTTTCTTACACCCTAGTGGATACCGCAGCCGAACCAGTTCCCGAACCAATTACGATCGCAGGGACAGGTTTAGCATTGGTAGGTTTAAGCTGGTTGAAACACAAGAAAAAAATGGCAGCTTGACGCGCGCGACTGTTAACAATTAAGCAGTCAGCAATCATTTTTCGGAAAATATGCGAGTGGCAAAATTTTGCGATCGATTGGGAGACAAAGCCCGAGCTTTCAAAATTGCTGCTACTAAAAACGCATAGGACAAAACTCCCACTAATGCCAGCAAAATTACGCTGACTGCACCTGACGCATTCCATAAAGCGTGAAGTGCGGAAGCGCTAAAATAACCTACACCTAAAATTTGCCAGCGCTTCGTGGGTTTGAGGGCGCTCAAACCGATGAAATATCCCAAATAGCCGCTGTAAGCCATGTGTCCGGCGGCGGAACCCAAAATTCGGGGAATGAGCAACTGCAATCCTACTAATTGTCCGGCTTCGGGCCCTGCTTGCAAGGTGACATTTTGGATAATATGGGGGACGTACTGCCCGAGAGTTTCTAATAGTGTAAAACCGACTGCTGAGGCACTTCCTAACAGGATTCCGTCTAAAGGTTCCCAAATGCCGATGCGATCGCGCCACGGATTTTTTAGCAAATTTCCCAGAAGCATTGCTCCTAAAACGGGCAAGGCTTTCAGTAATTCTTCCATGAGACCCGCCCCGAAGAACATTCTGATCGAAAAAGACAAAAAACTGATTTCTTCGCCTTCTGCGGGCAAGCGACCGGGCAAAATTTCTCTAAATACTAAGATAAATCCAATTAATAAGGGGCTGAGCAAAATCAGAACTGTAGCTAAAGCGGTACCAAGCAATACCCACCACGGCTTGTGTTTGCCGCACAGTTGATAGATAAAGTAGTAAGCGGCACCGGCGAGGTAGGCTGACAGCAGAAAGTTGAATGCTGGGGCATTTCCGACGGCGACAAACATCGACACGACAAAGATAACTGTGGCAATACCTGGATATAAGTAGGCTTTTTGACTTAATTGTTTGCCCGTGGAGGCGATCGGGAATAATTGAGTTAAAGTAAGAGCGTCTTTTTCACTGACCGGAAAATTGCCCGTTTTTGTGGCGGGGAATCCGGGTTTCGTTGGGTTTGGGGTTGCGGGAGATTCAAATATGAATTCTGGGCCGTCTTGGCCGAGACTGATGCGATCGCCTGTTTCTAATGTTTGACAGCCTTCGAGCTTTTGGCCGTTGATATAAGTTCCGTTAGCGCTGTTGAGGTCGCAAATTTGCCATCTCGTCCAATTACCGTGAGTTAAGGGACGGACTGCGGCATGGCGGCGGGAAACCATGCCGTGGGCGATCGACTCTAAAGCTATTTGACAATTGCGATCGCGCCCGATCGCCACTTCTCCATATTCTGAAAGTTGGTACTTGGACGCTGGCCCCGACGCAGCGCCTTTGGCGGGCACTTGTCGCAGAAATCCGATTTCATTAGTCATCAGTCATTAGTTATTTGTTATTTGTTATTTGTTTTTGGTTATTTGTTTTTGGTTATTTGTTTTTGGTTATTTGTTTTTGGTTATTTGTTGTTATTTGTTGTTATTTGTTTTTAGTTGTTGGTTGTTAAGCTGTCACGCATTTAAATTGCATATTCAGGGCGGGCGGGACGCCCAACCCCTACTCCCCACAAAACGGGAAACTGTTTTTTTGACATTCAATTTAAATGCACAACAGCTTACTCATCACTCATCACTCATCACTCATCAGTTATTAGTTATTAGTTGTTAATTATTAGTTATTTGTTGTTTTTGATTGATGCTCGGCGAGCAGTTATTAGTTATTCGTAACAATCAACAACTAACCAGTAACACTCAAGAACTAGAAATCAACAACAAGTAATACAGGCAAACTCACCAATAACCAATAACCAAGAACAACTAACTACTAACAACTAACTAATGACTAATGACTAATCATAAATTTGCTCTGGCATCCTGAACGGCTGCATAGAAAAATATGCCTGTGAGCGGTACGCTGAGGGCGAGGATGATGCCGGTAACTACATTGCCGAGTTGAGCTTCTCCCGAAGACAGCTCAAAGATTGAGCCGACTGCGGCGATCGCAGTGATGCACGAAAGAGCTAACAATAAACCACTTTTTGGAGTTCCTGCCATCATACTGATTTTACTGCCTTAGGCGAAAATTTGTTCTTGACTAATTCTTCATTGAGTGCGAGCTTGTTTTCTACTCTATCTACAAACAGCACTCCGTTGAGGTGATCCATTTCGTGCTGAATTGCCCTCGACAATAAATCTGTCGCTTTCAGGGTTTGCGGGCGGCCGAATTCGTCGCGAAATGACACTTCAATGACTTCTGGGCGTTTGACATCAAAATAGACTCCCGGAATGCTCAAACACCCTTCTTGCAAGATGCAGATATCGCCGCTGCTACTTTTGATGGTGGGGTTGATCAAAACCAATGGGGGTGTGGCGGGATTGTCGGGTTCGCAGTCGAGTACGATTACTTGTTTGTTGACTCCGACTTGGGGGGCGGCCAAACCGATGCCGTCTGCACTGTACATGGTTTGCAGCATTTCTCGGACTAGCTGCCGAATTTCTGCATCGATGCTGCTGACGCGCTTTGCTGGCTGCCGCAGGACGCGATCGCCTAAAGTGTGTATTGTTAGGGGCGGTTTTTCTAACTTTTTCTTTTCAACCAAAACCTGAACCGTCATAAAACCTCGCGAGATGTTTGGAAACCCCCAACGAAAGCGGTTGGGGGATTACATGGGAACCAATACTATTATTTTCAATATTAATCTAATTTTAAGTAGCTATGACTGGAAACGCACCAAACCAACGGCCTGTTATTTCTCTGGGGCTTTCGCCTGTTTTATTGGCGGTAGAGCTTGCGGGGGCGATCGCGATTTTAGTGTCGATTTTGCCGATCGTACAATTTTGGGCGGTTTTGCCCGATCGTATTCCAATTCACTTCGGCTTGGGGGGACAGCCTGATGCTTTGGGCGACAAGGTGATGATTTGGATGCTGCCAGCAGTGGCTGCTATTATTTTTGTGGTTTTAACTGCGGTATCGCGCTATCCACATACTTTTAACTATCCGGTACGGATTACTCAGGAAAATGCGCGCAGACAATATCTCTTGGGGCGAAGCCTTTTGGTTTGGCTGAAGGCGGAGATTTGTTGGTTGTTTGCTTTTATCGTGCGCCAGCAAATTCTTGTGGCTTTGGGGAATGCTCAAACTCTTAGTGTAGAATTGGTCTTTGGGCTAACTTTTGTGATATTTGCGACGGTTAGTGTGTATTTAGTCAGGGCTTATTTGGCTCGCTAGGTGCAAGCAAAATTTTTCATATAAAAAGGTTTGATCCTTCGGACTTTAGTCCGCATTAAGAAGGACTAAAGTCCGAAGGATCAAACCTTTCAACTAAGCCATTAGATATGTTTGCTGATTGTTCATCGGCAATACTCGCAACTGTCTATTTTTCAAATCGGGTTCTAATCCTAGTTCTTCCATCGGAATCACGCCCAGCAAAACAGCGGCAACGCCTTCTGGCAATTCTAAACAATCAAATCTACCTTCTCTGCCTGCTACCATAATTTGAGCGTCGGCAAAAATTCGACCTTTTTTGATGCCAGCCGATGTTTCTACATCTCTTTCTCCTACTTGTATTAAGCCTAACTGGCTAATAATAGGAGCTGGCAAGGAAAGCAGAGTTGCTCCGGTATCGACAACAACATTATTGAGAATAACAGAGCGAACTTCCTCGGCAGAAATAAATCCCCGCTCGGCCATAACTCGATCGATGCGATTCGTGACGGTGATTGTAGTGATTACTTGACCCTTTTGTTTGCCTTGAAGATTGGGGAGTACCAGGGTCATATTATTTTACCTCTTTGAGTGTAATTACTGGATATTTCTATTTTGACACTCCTCGGCAGTCAGGGCGCGAGGATTCTTGGATCAATCAGTCGATTTGCTTGTTGATGCTGCCACCAACGAGTAGAGATCGGTCTGTCCCCAAGCGTTAATTTCGGCGTGCCCCGCCGTATTCAAATTGATTGCTGCCTGCTTCAACCCGAGGGTCAAAATGTTTTTTGCGGCATTGTGGTCGCGATCTAATATCGTACCGCAACAACAAATATGAGTTCTAGTATAAAGTGTTTTCTTGACAGTATTGCCACAGTTTGAGCAGTCTTGAGATGTGTATTGAGGAGCAACAGCAATCACTGTTTTGTCATACACTTTCCCGAAATACTCCAACCATTGAGCAAACAGCGACCATGCTGCATCGCTAATCGATTTGGCAAGCTTATGGTTCTTAACCATATTTTTCACCTGAAGGTCTTCGTGGGCTACGAAATCGTTAGATTTCACTACGCACAGCGCCGTCTTAATGGCGAAGTCTTTACGCTGCCGACTGACTTTCAGGTGTTTTCTTCCTAACTTGTTAAGCGCTTTTTTTTGATTGCTAGAGCCTTTCTTTTTTCGAGAAATCCGCTTCTGCAATCTCTTCAAAGCCTTTTCACTGTTGCGGAGATATCGAGGGTTGGCGACTGTCTCACCGTCACTGTCAGTATAAAAGTGGTTCAATCCCACATCTATTCCAATCGCTTTGCCAGTGCGAATAGGCTCCTCTTTTCGCTCCACGTTGATACAGAATTGGGCGTAGTAGCCGTCAGCACGGCGCACAACTCTGATTCGTTTAATCTCGTCAGGCGCATAGAAATGCAAATCTCGATTGCCGATTAACTTGAACTTCCCAGCAGCAAAACCGTCTTTAAATGTTAGACATCTCTTGTCGGTAGAAAGCGACCAACCCGAAGTTTTATATTCGACCGATCGAGTATGCTTTTTGAACTGCGGGTAGCCTTTTTTCCCATGCTTCTTGGCTTTGCAATTAGCAAAGAAACGTTGGATGGCAAAAATGGCACGTTCAGCGGAGGCTTGACGTGCCATCGAATTAAGCTTACCCGCCCATTCAAACTCTTTTGCCATGATGGCGCATTGTTTGTATAGGTCAACTAGCTTAACTCCTTGATTTTCTGTCCAGTATTTAAGAGTTTTATTTCGGACAAATTGAGCTGTTCTGATCATCTCGTCAACGATCCGATATTGCTGCGCTTTGCCTTTTAATTTAAACTCTATTACTATCATGAGAATAGTCTATCATCTTTACAAGAGTTTTCGCTTGCAAAAGGTGTATATTTCATAATTATTTACGGATTTCGGAAATTAAAGCCGTCCTATAAGGACGGGGCTTTCAACCCATTTTTTTGGTAATGCTATCTAGAATCGTGCTTCGTTGGTTAAAATCGTTTTAGTGACTGCCCAAAATTAGAATTTGCCTCAACGCATGACACCAGAACCGAACTCTCCTCAACCCAATCCTCCAGAGTCCAACGTGACTGTAGAAAGTCTCAACGGTGCGAGCCCTACTGTGCAGCCAGAATCAGCGACAATCGTTGCTACTGCTGAACCGGCAAAACCGCTACCACCGCCACCTCCAACTCGCAAGGTTTTATTGCCGCAGCAGCCTGCACAAACGACTGCTGAGGTGACGGGTTCGGTGCTGACGCTGGCGGCGATCGCCTCGATGATTGTCGGGCTCGCTAACGACAGCATTTGGATCGGCTTATTTGGGGCGATCGGTGCGATCGGCATATCGCTGCGGATGATGTGGCCGAGTTGGGGCAAAATCTGGGTGCAGGTAATTCCGCCGACTTGGCGCACGCTGATCATCTCCTGCTTCGGGCTGTTAGCTGGGATTGTGGGCTTGCTGATGCTCAGCGGTACTAATACTGAACCGGGAAGCCGCAACATCCAAATCAACTGGGATGCTATCGGAGCTCTCGGCGAGTTAATTGGTGCTTTGGGTCAAATTTTGATCGCAATTTTGGGCGTTTACGTGGCTTGGCGCCAGTACGTGATCTCGAAGGATTTGACGATTCAGCAAAATCGCATTACCCAGCAGCAAACGATCGATGCTTATTTTCAAGGGGTTTCCGACTTAGCCCTTGACGAGCAAGGGTTTTTGGAAGATTGGCCGCAGGAAAGGGCGATCGCCGAAGGCCGCACCGCTGCGATTATGAGCAGTGTGGATGCTGAAGGTAAAGCGAAAATTCTGCGGTTTTTGTCGCAGTCGAGACTGATTACTCCTCTGAAGCGCGATCGGCTTTTAGGCCGCCCCATCCTTGACGGCGATGGTGGCTACGCTGAAGACAGAGATCACGGCCTCCGCGTCATCGATTTAAACGTCATGTTAGCGGGTGCTGACCTCGCTGGCACGGATTTACGGTGGACTGAGTTGAGCGAAGCCAACCTTGTCCGGGCCAATCTCAGCAAGTGCGATTTAGTGAAAGCAAACCTCTCGCGCGCTATTCTTTACGACGCCAATCTCGTTCGCGCCGACATTAGAGGCACCAAATTATTCTACGGCTTGGCAGAAACTGCTTCTCCCCGCAGCCGCACGGAATTTGCCAACTATCAAACGGGCGAATATACCGGCGCTGTGGTTGAACGTGCTGATTTCACTGCTGTCAAGCGGCTGTCGGACGAGCAGCGCTATTACTGCTGCGCTTGGTGCGGCTCGAAGTCGCGAGAGACTATTCCCGGCGGCTGCGAAGGTATTCCCAATAAACTGGGACGCTAAAATTAGCAGTACCGCTGTACTTACGTATATATTTGGCGATCGATAGGCAGCCGACTATACTGTAATTTAAAATCAACAGTCTGGTGCTGTTTTAGCGATGACAAATGCTGATTTAGGGTTAGAAGTAAGTCCGCGTCAAGCAGGCACTAAAAGCAGAGACGGGTTAATTTTTGTAATTGCTATGTGGTTGCTGAGCCGATCGGTAATTGCGATCGGGATGCAGCTAATTGCCCCCTTCCTGTACCATCACTCGCTGCTCTACCAGTCTCAGGACTCAACGCCTGTTGTTGCGCGCTTTATTCCCAAAAGTGGCTGGGAGTTGTTCTCCCATTGGGACGGCGGATGGTACACCAAAATCGCTACCCTAGGCTACTCCTACGCCGATGACGGAGAGCAACATTCTGTTGCCTTCTATCCGCTGTTTCCCTTGCTAATTCGGGGGCTGATGGCACTCGGAATGCGATCGGACGTAGCAGGGGTATTAATCAACTCTTTTGCATTTTTGGGCGCATTAGTGCTGATTTATTTTTGGGTAGAACAGCGATACGATACTGGTGTTGCCAAATGGACAACCGCTATGCTAGCTTGGTGTCCGTTCTCGCTATTTTGCACTGTCATGTATACAGAAGGATTGTTTCTGTTTCTGACAGCATCTGCTTTGCGATCTTTTGAGAGGGGCGAGTATATTTGGGCTGCTGTTTGGGGAGCTTTGACAACTGCTACTAGGGGGCCGGGAGTAGCGCTGATACCTACTTTTTTGCTAACAGCTTGGAGGGAAAAAAGACCTCCACTTGCTTATGCTGCTGGTTTTGCTAGCGCTCTTGGCTTGCTTTCATTTAGTCTATATTGTGCTCTTCGTTTTGGAGATGCTTTAGCATTTGTTCACGTTCAAAAGGGATGGGTTCATCCTAGTTGGTTGTATGTATTGAGTCAAGCTCTCAAATTAAATATATCTGCTATCAGTAGAATTCTGATGGTTTTTGGCAGCGTCTACTTGTTGTGGTTTTGTCGCAAGAGGCTTACCAGTATTATTTTGAATTACGGTTTTTGCTCTTTGGCACTGCTGCTTAGTTTCGGAGCTCTGCGATCGGTAAACCGCTACGCTTACGCTATTCTGCCCCTGTCAATAGCTCTCGGGTTGTTGCTAGCAGCTAAGCCTCGTTGGGGTTACGGGTTGATGGGATTGTTTGGTATATTTCTGCTGTATGTTTCCGTCAGATTTGCAGGTTGGCTGTGGGTAGCTTAGGGGCGATAGTTGGGGAGCATCTCTTGAAAAAACTTAATTTACCAGAAAGAATTGGTTGAAAGCCTCTCCCCTTGAGGGAGAAATTAAAATCAGACTATTCATTACTCCAATACTCGGACTTAAAGGTAGAGGTCGCTCTCGAACTGTCAACTGTCAACTGTCAACTGTCAACTGTCAACTGTTGAACGTACCTCCCAAGCTGCCTGAAAAAAGTCTCTTTCGCACAACATAGCGTAGCGATAGGTTGCTTCTACTTCCGGTGTAGATTCGGCATAGCGGTTGACCAAACTTTCCAGCCGTGAAGCTAAAATCTCAAACTCAGGGCTGCTATAGGTGACAATCCAGTCGCTCAAGGCGTGTTTTGGTATATTAGGCTTAGCTAACTGCTGTCCCAAAAAAGCATACAACCGCAAGCAAGGAGTCATCGCCGCTACTGTCAAACCGACACCGCTTCCCCAAGCTGTTGCTAATAAAAAATCCGTGTAGCGGCGGGTAGCAATTCCCGGTTTAGCCTCTTGCAAGTTTACACCCCATTTCGCTGCATATCCTTGATGCAGATGCAATTCTTCTAAAACGCCACTGCCGAGATTGTGGAGGATTTCAAATCCCTCCCAGTCGGGTGCTTTTGCCGCAGCAATGCTGTAAGCGCGGGCAAATGCTCTCAGAAAAAATGCGTCTTGTGCAACGTAATATGCAAAACTTTTTTGGGGGAGGCTGCCGTCAGCAATGCCTCTGACAAAGGGATGTTGCAAGCAAGTTTTGCTTAAATCTTGATTCACTTGCCAAAGATAGTTAGAATTTGTCATATTTTTTTATTTTTAGGTTGTGATTCTAACTTTTAGCACTAGGATTAACTTTGATGATAACAGATATATTTGGTTTGATGCCATTGGTAAGTCTGGGTATTTTTTTCATCGTATTTGAGAAAATAGATAAGTGTTGGCGCAGTGCTATTTTGTCCGCAGCAATTGTTTGGGGAGTTATAGTTGCTTTGTCTACTGAAATTTTGAGTTTATTTAGGTTGCTGACTTTTGAGTGGGTGTTCGGGCTGTGGTTGTTAGCAAATATTCTCGGCTTGATGGTTTATCTAAAATTTAAACCTGTCAAGCCAATTTTTGAGAAAAGTCAAGAGGAGAAATTTTCTAGTGTATTAGTCGGGTTGCTAGGCGGTGTATTATTTATTTTTGCTGCGGTTGGTTTAATTGCTGTAGTTGCACCGCCTAACAATTGGGATTCTATGACTTATCACATGAGTCGGGTTGCTCACTGGATGCAAAACCGCAGTGTCGAGCATTATCCCACTTCTTACGTGCCGCAGTTGTATCACCCGCCTGGGGCTGAGTTTGCGATTATGCACTTTCAGATTTTAAGCGGGGGCGATCGCTTTGCTAATTTGGTACAGTGGTTGAGTATGGTGGGAAGTGCGATCGCAGTTTCTTTAATT
The DNA here is from genome assembly GCF_020883145.1 of Microcoleus sp. CAWBG27. Classification (NCBI taxonomy): domain Bacteria; kingdom Bacillati; phylum Cyanobacteriota; class Cyanophyceae; order Oscillatoriales; family Microcoleaceae; genus Microcoleus; species Microcoleus sp. CAWBG27. The sequence continues at coordinate 35,997 of NZ_JAHREU010000059.1, read as the reverse complement.
GCTAACCAACTGGGCGCTAATCTCCGGGGTCAGGTTTTTGCTGCTGTTTTTGCTGCGACTTTGCCGATGGGTATCCTCCAGGGTTCTAGCACTCAAAACGATTATGCTGTATGTTTCTGGGTAGTGTGTTTTGTTTCCTGCGGTTTAGCCGGACTCTCCGCAGGCATAACTGGGATTAATACTTTCAAAATCGGTGCGAGTTTGGGTCTGGCTCTCTTGACAAAAACGACAGCTTATATATTTTGTTTGCCTTTTATTATTTGGTTTGTTGTAGGAGGAATTCAAGGTTTTCGGGGAAAAATGCTGCCACCTATTTTGATAATAGCTGGTGTGACTTTTGCATTGAATGTCGGTCACTTTTGGCGAAATTATGATTTGTTCGGTTATGCGATCGGAGCGCCTGAAAGTTTTACAAAAGAATATAAAATTCAAGCAATTACCCTGCCAACTTTCCTATCAAATATCATTAGAAATTTAGGTATGCAAGCGGGTACGAGGATCTCCCGAATTAACGGTTTGATCGTGGGAGTGATTAACGTGCTGCACCGAATACTGGGGGTAGCGACCAACGACCCGCGCATCACTTGGCCTCCCGGACAAGTATTTGCGATCGCCACACCCTCATTTAATGAAAATACAGCGACCAATCCCATTCACTTTTGGCTAATATTTGCCAGCCTTACACTTATATTAAAAAATCCTATTTGGCAAAAAACAAAAATAGTGATAATTTATTTGATTGCTGTAATAATGACATTTTTGCTTCTCTGTTTGCTTCTGAAATTACAACCTTGGCAGAGCCGCCACCACCTGTCAATATTTGTATTATTTTCGCCAATATTTGGATTGGTACTATCGCAATTGTCAAATCATAAAAACGCAAATTATCTGGTGGCAATTCTGATTTTCATGTCGCTCCCTTGGATTTTTCACAACAACTTTAGACCTCTCGTGGGAGATAGTAACATTTTTAATAGCAGCAGACACGATCTTTACTTTACAAGCCGCCCGAATATCGAGGTTGCTTACGATACAGCAGTAGATTTTGTTAAAGCTCAAAACTGCACGAATATAGGACTTTCTTTTTGGGCTAAAAATGGCTGGGAATATCCCTTGTGGGTGATGTTTCCAGAGCCGGGAAAACCAGCACCTCGTATTGAACATATTTCTACTATCGATCCTGTTGTCAAGCAAAAATTAAATTCCGAACCTTACAAAGGTTTTATCCCTTGTGCGATAATTTACCAGTCTACAAAAAATGACGGCAGACAAGGAAAAGAGATCATCGTCAAGAATCAAACTTACCTACAAAAATGGTCGATGGAGCCGCTGAGCGTGTTTGTGAAAAAATAAAGTTTTGATTTATTTGATTTAACCGTTGACACCAGATTTTACAACACAAACTGAGATGAACAATATACCTAAGTATTCCTTGATAATTCCCATCTACAATGAAGAAGAAAATCTCCCCGAATTGTACCGACGAATTAGTGCTGTGATGGATCGAATGGACGGCGCTGTAGAATTAATTTTAATCAATGATGGCAGCCGCGATCGCTCTTTGGAAATTTTGCGAGATTTGCACGAAAAAGACTCGCGAATTTGTTACCTTAGTTTTGCCCGCAATTTCGGCCACCAAATAGCTGTAACTGCTGGGTTAAACTTTTCTAGCGGTCAAGTTGCAGTCATCATGGACGGCGATTTGCAAGACCCGCCAGAGCTAATTCTAGATATGGTAGAACAGTGGCGGCTCGGGTATCAAGTTGTTTACGCTCAGCGCACCCAACGCCGTCAAGAAGGTTGGTTTAAGCGCTTGCCTGCTTATATGTATTATCGCATTTTGCGGAATCTTGCTGATGTGGATATTCCCATAGATACGGGGGATTTTTGTTTGATGGATCGGTGTGTAGTGGATGTGCTCAATGCTATGCCAGAACGCAATCGCTACATTCGGGGACTGCGGGCTTGGATTGGTTTCAAACAAACTGCGGTTAAGTTTGAACGAGATCCGCGTTTTGCTGGCGATGTTAAGTATACCTTCAGCAAATCTTTTGCTTTGGCGATGAACGGTTTAGTCTCTTTTTCAAAGGTTCCTTTGCAACTGTCGATTTATTTGGGTTTATTTTCGGCTTTGGTGTCTGTTTTAATGGCTTTTCTGGTTTTGTACTGGCGTCTTTTCTCTCCGGGTGCGGCATTAACTGGTTTGACAATTATAATTATGGCGGTTTTCTTTTTGGGTGCGGTGCAGTTGGTGAGTATTGGGATTTTGGGCCAGTATATTGGGCGGATTTACGAGGAAGTGAAGGGCAGGCCACTTTATACGCTGGCTGAAGTTGCTGGTTTTGCCGATCGCCAAAACAAACAAAAATCATCTTAAATCTTGCCTAAATCGTCTAATTTGTGTTATGAGTTAAACATCGCCCCCCACGCTAATTTCCTGCACATCACAATCACAAATTTGCTGCCTGCTTAATTGATGCTTTTTTACCCGCTGCGACGCAGGCTACCACTAAACAAGCGCTGCCTAGGGCGATCGGCTCAACAGTTTCACCAAGCAAAATAGCCGATGCTAGGATAGTCAAAAATGGTTGCAATAGCTGAATTTGCCCTACCCTAGCAACTCCGCCAATGGCCATCCCCTCATACCAGGCAAAAAATGCTACAAATTGACTGACACAACTCACATAGGCAAAACCCAACCACGCCGTCGGTGCAGCGACTAATCCTTGTTTTAAAACTACAAATATTGTCGGCAAAACCTCGAAGGGAGCGATAACTATCAATGCCCAACAGATAACTTGCCATCCACCTAAAGTTTTAGCTAATCGCCCACCTTCGGCGTAACCAAAAGCAGCAGCAATGACTGAGGCAAATAAAGCTAAATCGGCGGGTTGTAGTTGCCCTGCACCACTAATAATTCCAAAACAAACAACAGTTAAACTTCCGGCGATACTAGCAACCCAAAACCGAAAAGATGGCCGATCGCCCGATCGCAAAACTCCCCCTATTGCTGTTGCCAATGGCAAGATTCCCAATACTACAGCACCGTGGGCCGCAGGTACTCGCTGCATTGCCCAGGCTGATAATAGCGGAAATCCGACAACCACTCCCAATCCGACAACTAATAAACTCCACAATTGCCGTTTAGAGGGAATAGGCTGATGTGTTATTTTTAAAGTGACAGCTGCTAGTATAGCTGCTACTAATCCGCGTCCTAAGCCTACAAAAATAGGGTCTAAATCCTGTACAGCGGCTCTGGTTGCTGGTAGTGTTAAGCTGAATCCAACTACGCCTAGAAAACCGTAAATTAGCCCGATTGTTTCTCGATCGAATTGATTGTATTTCCAGTATAACTTCATTTTTTACCTGTGGCTCAGAATTAGGGATGCCCAATCTATAATCTAGAATCTCGTGGCTGGGATTTTGTCTTAACATAATGTCAGAATTAGCGGCATATTGTTGAGAGCGGAGATGACAGCAAAGTTTTTGCTCGGTGGAAGCGATATTTTTTCTGGACTGTGCAAGATGATGTCCTGTTTGTCAACTGTAATCCAAGCAATTCCTGACAAGACTTGAACTTCTCGATGAGTTTGAGGCAACCTGTACACCTCGTTTTTCATGAGGATTATGCGATCCTTTTCGATGGCTGGGCTAACGGGCGCTGAGCATTCGGAATATCTTTGAAGCATAGCATCTCCTTGATAATTAACAATCAAAAAGTCACAAATTTTCCCTCAATATCCTAGGAACGGGTTAAATATAGCCTTTCTCAAAAAGATGAGGTATGACTGACAGCTTATATAACCGCTTAGACAAAGAGGGCTGAAGCCCAACAACATACCTCACCTATCTGAGAAGGGCTATAAGTTCCTTGAAAACTGCAAATTATCCCTAAGGTTGTGTTCCCACAACCAACTTGCTAGATGAGCAAGCGAACTCTTAAACTTGCACTCCTAAAAAACGCTTTTTACAAAAGCATTTTGCTCTCAAATAGAAGTATTAATTCACTTTAATCAAAAAACTGGAATCTGTGAAGATACGGTTTGGGAAACTTTGAGCGGTACAGTTTCTCAGTCCACCAACTGTTTTGGTAAAATATCTGAAAACTGTACTGGGCCATTGGACAGAGTAATCGTTTATAGTGTGGCTGTAGCGGTTTTCGGTTAGGACACGGTAGAGCTGTGTCTTGTATTTTATTGAATTGAAAATTGCGATCGCCCTGTACTGTCACGATCGAATATGTGCTGTGAAAATACCCCTAGACAGACAATCTCCCAAACCGATTTACTTGCAGATTCGCGATCGCCTCAAGCGACTGATCCAGTCTGGGACATTACCACCTGGACAACGCTTGCCTTCCATTCGATCGCTAGCTAACACCTTGCAAGTGGCCCGATTGACAGTCATTGAAGCTTACGGCGTTTTAGAAGCAGATAGCTTGATTTATGCTCGCCAAGGCTCAGGATACTTTGTCAGCCATCAAACAGTGCCCACCCCGAGACTGGGAACAGCTTTTCCGTCCCTTCAAGATGCGATCGTCCCAGACAAAGATGGAGGCCGTTTTTGCGATAGCTTCTTGGCTTCAATTCAGGTACAATCGCAAACAGGAATTACTGACTTTAGCTCGGGTTTTCCCCGTCCTTGGGGATTGCAAGACTTGCAAAAAATCGCCAGACGAGCCGTCACCGAAGCCGGAGATACACTCTTCAGATACGGTTTTCCTGGGGGACAGCCGATTTTGCAGCAACAAATTGCTCAAATGTTGGTGCAACAAGGACTCGATGTTGCTCCAGAACAATTGATTCTGACTAACGGATCTCAGCAGGGATTGTCTTTAGCGATGCGTCACTATGTCCGATCGGGCGATCGGGTAATTGTAGAAGCACCAACTTATCACGGAGCAGTTGCTATTTTAGAAGATATTGGAGCCAAAATTGTCGGCATTCCCATGACGGTCGAAGGGATGAATTTAGCTATCCTAGAATCTTGTCTCCAGACTCACCGCCCTAAATTAATTTACACGATCAGCACGCTCCACAATCCTACTGGGCTGACAACTTCTCAAACTCATCGCCAGCAGTTATTAGCATTAGCCAGTCAATATGAATGCGCCATTTTAGAAGATAACGCCTACGAAGGACTAAATTTTCAGCCTGTTCCTGCACCTATCAAAGCCTTTGACCAGCAAAACCTGGTAACATATATTGGAACTTTCTCCAAAACTCTAATCCCAGGCCTGCGAGTTGGTTGGATTATCGTTCCAGATGTCGAATATCAGGCTATTATGAGACAAAAATTATTGCACGATTTTCACGTATCAACTATTTCTCAGGCAATAGTTAGTGAATATCTGGCTTCCGGTCATTACCGCCGACATTTGAATCAGATTCGGATGCAAAACTTGCAGAGTCGAAATGCCATGCTGCAAGCTTTGGAGCGTTACTTCCCCCAGGAAGCCAGTTGGACAGTCCCTGAAGGGGGATTGTTTTTGTGGGTACATTTACCGAATTGCTTATCAGTGCAAAAGATTTGTCAAGAGGCTTTATCTCAAGGTATTTTGATTGCTTGCGGTAGAGCATTTTTCGCCGATCGCAAAGGCTATCCAGCAATGCGATTGAATTTCTCTCTTTTGCCTGAAGAAATTGAGCGGGGTATCGCTATTGTTGGTAAGTTACTCCAGCGACATATGATATCGAATCTGAAAGCAGTATGAACTATGCGGACTGAAGTCCGCACTACGAACCTTATTTATTGCGGACTGAAGTCCGCACTACGAACCTTATTTATTGCGGACTGAAGTCCGCACTACGAACCTTATTTATTGCGGACTGAAGTCCGCACTACGAACCTTATACTTTCTCGATCTGTGTAATTTGCGGTTAGTTCAAAACAAGGATAATTATGTTCAAACTCTACGAATATTCGCCCTCAGGCAATTGCTATAAAGTTCGCTTGCTCTTAACTCAACTCAATATTCCATTCGATCGCACAGAAATTAATATTCTGCAAAAAGAAAGTCGCACAGCCGAATTTTTGGTCAAAAATCCCAATGGCCGCATTCCGGTTTTAGAGATTGCACCGGGTAAGTTTCTGTTTGAATCGAATGCGATTATGTTTTACTTGAGCGAAGAAACTGAGTTTTTCCCCACCGATAAATTTGAACGCGCTCAAGTGATGCAGTGGTTGTTTTTTGAACAGTACAGTCACGAACCTTTTATTGCAACTTCTCGTTTTTGGTATTTGACAGGGAAAGCACAGGAATATCAAGATGCACTGCAACAGAAACAAGCACCGGGTTATGCTGCTTTGGGGGTGATGGAACAGCATTTAGAAAAAAATGACTTTTTTGCGGGCGATCGCTATTCTATTGCTGATATCGGTTTATTTGCTTACACTCACGTTGCTGGGGAAGGCGGATTTGATTTGACGGGGTTTCCGGCAATTAAAACTTGGATTGAGCGAATCAAGAATCAGCCTCGATATATAGCCCTTCTCAGATAGGTGAGGTACGTTGTTGGGCTTCAGCCCTCTTACAGTGATTAAAGAAAACAGGCTCCAATGAACAATGACTATATCATAATACGATTCAGATCGGAGATTCCAACAAGGAAAGGAAAAGAGATGCTCTTGCCTGCTTGCAGAATAGTTGACAAAACAAGCCAAACACTTGTCTTGTAACAAGAGTTTTTATAAATAGTATGAATTCAGCATCAACGATTCTTTGCTTCCAGATCGAGCAACCATTGTTTTCGCCATAAACCACCCGCGTAACCTGTTAATGTGCCATCAGATCCAATTACTCGATGACAAGGAATCACAATACAAATTCTGTTCCTGCCGTTAGCATTTGCCACCGCACGAACAGCTTGAGGATTTTTCAATGCTGAAGCTTGTTGTTGGTACGAACAAGTTGCACCGTAGGGAATATTTTGTAACTCTTGCCAAACTGCCTGCTGAAATTCCGTTCCCGGTGTGAATAGCGGCACTGAAAACTCTTTTCGCTGGCCTGCAAAATACTCATTGAGTTGTAGTTGCAACAAATCAAAATGTTTGTTTGTGCCTTGCAGTACAGTCGCATCTAAAAGTTTAGTCAATGACTCAAACTGCCTCTCAATCATTTTGCGATCGCTAAATTCTAAAAGGCAAATACCTTGGGCAACTGCACAGGCGAACATAGTTCCTAAGGGAGTTTCCAATCTAGTAAGATCTATTACTTGTTTGGTTTTGCTATTTGATGGCGACACGCCCAAAATAGATTTAAATGAATCGTTAAAACCGCTGAGCGATTCATAGCCGCTATCGTAGGCTGTAGCAGTAACTGTTTCGCCATTTTGGATTTTCTTAAAAGCTGAATTTATCCGCAACATTCTTTGGTAAGCATGAAAAGTAATGCCGTGATTCTTCAAAAACCAACGGCGGATTTGACTTGGCTCAATGCCTCGGGAAGCCAAATCCAAATCTGTCAATTTTGTGGCGGGATTGTTGCCGATTTCGCGTAGAATAGCTTGAATGCGATCGGGTGTTGCATTCAGCATTTCCAAAGGTTTGCAAACCTTACAGGCTCTGTAACCGTGAAGTATCGCTTCTTTAGCAGTTGGGAAAAATTCTACATTTTCTTTTTTAGGTTTCCGTGCCGTACAAGTTGGGCGACAAAAGATACCAGTGGTTTTTACTGCTGCAAAAAAAGTCCCTTCCCAGGAAACATCTTTGTCAACAAGTGCTCGATACATTAAATCATCTGTCAGCATATTTTTTGGGCAATATGGTTCGTAGTGAGGACTTTAGTCCGCATTTTCAAGAACTTGCATTCAATATGGTTCGTAGTGAGGACTTTAGTCCGCATTTTCAAGAACTTGCATTCAATATGGTTCGTAGTGAGGACTTTAGTCCGCATT
>NZ_JAHREU010000059.1:0-28002 GCF_020883145.1 Microcoleus sp. CAWBG27 | reverse complement strand
CGTAGTGAGGACTTTAGTCCGCATTTTCAAGAACTTGCATTCAATATGGTTCGTAGTGAGGACTTTAGTCCGCATTTTCAAGAACTTGCATTCAATATGGTTCGTAGTGAGGACTTTAGTCCGCATTCTCAAGAACTTGCATTCAATATGGTTCGTAGTGAGGACTTTAGTCCGCATTTTCAAGAACTTGCATTCAATATGGTTCGTAGTGAGGACTTTAGTCCGCATTTTCAAGAACTTGCATTCAATATGGTTCGTAGTGAGGACTTTAGTCCGCATTTTCAAGGACTTATATTCCCAACGCTCAAACTTGATTGCGATGAGATAACCAAACTTGATATTACTATATTGCCCTCGATGACAAAAGTTTGCCAACCGAAAAATTAACAACTATTTTTTGTAGTCCTGCATAGTAAGTCTAATCCCATACAGTTCAGTGCGGATACCTCCATCTTTTATACAAAAATTCTAAGCTGTTGTGCATCTAGATTGTGTCTGAATATCGATCGCCCTATGGGAGAAGGGAATTCGGGGAGATGATTGGACGATTTGTGATGGTCATCAAGATATACAATTTAAATACACAGCCGCTTACCGGATTTTAGATAAAAAAATGGAATAATAGGGAACTGAGAATGTGTGTGGAAGCTTTTCGGGTGCTATTAATTGGCTCCGACATGAGAAAAACAATCAATAATTGTGAATGGAAACACGAATTTTGGGATTAGATCCGGGCTTGGCAAATCTTGGTTACGGCGCGATATCTTGTCATATTATCCCCGGCAAACAAGACGAGAATAGCGTTTCCCTAATTGATTGTGGTGTGATTAAAACAACGCCAAAGCAGGAAATGGGACAGCGCCTAAAAACAATTTATGAAGATTTGCATACGGTAATTGATGAGGTAAAACCAGATTTGGCAATTGCCGAAAAACTGTTTTTTTACAAAATGGGAAATACTATACTTGTAGCCCAAGCACGGGGCGTTTTGACGCTGGTATTGGCTCAGTGCGGTGTGCCGCTGTTTGAGTTTACGCCTGCTCAAATTAAGCAAGCTTTGACTGGCCGCGGCAATGCTGATAAATCGGAAGTACAAGAGGCAGTGGCGCGGGAGTTGGAGTTGGGTTATATTCCGAAACCTGATGATGCGGCGGATGCTTTGGCTGTGGCTTTGACTGGTTGGTACGATGATGATATTTGTCCGAAAAAAATACCCTTAGAAACTGGAAAAGTTTGATTTAAGGGCTGGCAAATACATACAATCTTAGGTATATTAGAAAGTATTGCTATAGTTATTGATTATATGAATTACTGTAATTTGGATAACTACCCGCCGCATACGACATTGCCGTTTTCCTACCTATGATATCCGCTAATTTCTATGTAGCAATTCCCTCGCGACAATATTCAGTTTTGACATATTGTCTGATTACTGGCGATAAACTGAACAGCGCTTTATTATCTGGTTCTTGTTTTTCAATAAATGCTCGATTTCCTAAGGATAGGAGCGCCTTGCATAAATCGTCCGGTGATAATTGCAGATTTTCTAGTAATTGAGAAATTGAAACAGACTCGATTTGATTCGCTATGCAGCACATGACCTGTTTCTCTAATTCCGATAGGCGATCGCACTGCTGCTGCAATCTTGCTTTCAATTCCTCTCCCAAGAATAGGGTATCATATTTTAAGAATTCGGCACCTCGACCGCTAAATAATTCTTTAATCATGGCTGCAACTATTTTCAACCACAAGGGATTGCCTCGGTAAATGTCAATCAGGGTTTCCCATTTCTCCGGTTCGAGTAAACCTTTTTCTCTGAGAATTTCGCCTGCTGCTGCACCTAAACCGTTGAGTGGCAAGGTGCGAATGCGGGGATTTTCTCTGTTTAATGCGACAATTTCTCTAGGCGGTTCCCAACTATTGACGATTAAGCAACTGTTGTGGCAAGTTTCGCCGATACGTTTGAATAGTGTGCTGTAATTTTCATATTCTGGTCGATAATTTCCGGCTATTTGTCCGCTGCTGAGAATTGTTTGTACGTCGTCTAGGATGATGAGGCAACGGTGCGATCGCAATTTGTCGATTAGCAGCGATAGCAGTTCATCGGTGCTGGCTGGCAATTCGATTTCTGGTAGATTAGATAAAAATTTAATTAGGCTTTTTAGGGTATGATTGAGGGTTGGGGATGTGCCGAGACTTCGCCAAATTATATATTCAAATTGATGCTGGATTTGTGGGAGGAGGTGGAGTGCGAGATTGGTTTTGCCAATTCCGCTGAGTCCTAATATGGCGACTAGGCGAGTGCGATCCTGTAAGATCCATTGTTGTAGAGTGGCGAGTTCGGATGTGCGGTCATAAAATGAGGTGATATCTGGTGCATCTCTTAAGTCAAGTCGCGGTTTCTGTTGCGTGTCGTCTTCATTTGAGGTTTGTGTTGGGGGTGAGTTTTGTGAAGTTTTGGGATGGTGTGAGGTTTCTGTGCAGACGTTTATATTCCCTTTTTGGACAAGGTTAAAATGACCGGAATTTGAAACTTTAGAAATTTGATACCTTTCCATCGCAGAGCAAAAATTTGATTTAGTGATATTTTCCTCTAATGCTTGTGAAAATAGTTGCCATAACTTTGAGGCAACATTTCTTATATGGCGTGGAGTAGAGTAGGATTCTTTAGCTATTTTGGGGTAAGTTTTACGTTGCGAAGCGCCCCGTACTACTGCCCGTTGAAGATCGTCCAATCGTTTGCCCGTTTTAGCAAAAACAAGGTTGTCAGCAAATCTTAAGATTTCTTCAGCATCCATTGGCTTGATAGTCCTAGGTTGTAAGAAGTTTTTGCTATTGTATCAGACTTTTATGACATTTAGTGACACACCTGGCAAAAAGTGACAATTTATAACCTTAATTATTAAATTGAATCCCTGAAATTTCATGGCATTTTATGACTATTAAAGACAGAAATTTACAGGCTAACTTGTGTTGTGATAAAGAGATAGTCACATAATCTTTTTACACAGGTATAAATATATGGATGAACTGTGGCAAGAATTTTGCAATAGTGTAGCTGGTGTGGTTGGTGAACTTTTCGCCAGAGCATTATTTACTAAAACTGGGTTGAAAGTAGCACTTTATGTTATGGGCGTAGGAATACCACTTGTTTGTTATTATTGCGATTTGTCACCTGCTGAATCTCAAGCAAGAAGCATTGTCAAAGCTCAGTGTCACAATGGCTGGTATTTTTATTACAAAAATGGGAGGATGCCTTATACAGGTACAGCTTTGGGGAACAACTATACTTACAATTTCGGGATTGTACCTACAAAGTACAGTAATATATCAATAATAGCCGCCCAGTCTATCAAGTCAGATTTTAGCAATTTTGTTGGCATTGCTTTTGGGCCTGCCAGAAATCAGGGTTATTCGTGCACAATTTGCAAAAGCAATAGCTCTTCTAATAGAAATATATCACTTGTATCAACGAGTGGTGGAGTTGGTTGCCCTAATGGATATCGTGAGGTGGAAACAATCAAACCATAATGTTTAGGAAATACGAGGCATATGCCAAATCATTATGAAAGTATTTCCTAAGTTTTGACTGCAAAAGAGCGATCGCCCTTTTCCTTCCCAAAGCGCGATCGCCCTTTCTTAAGTTACACGATGAAGGACACGGAATTGCCGTTTTCCTACGAATATCTGTTATTGTAGGCTATATTTGTAGGACATGGCATTGCCGTGTCCGGCTTCTAGTTCCCGCAGCCGATCGCACTTTCTTCACCCGGAAAACCTACTTTTTCTGAGACTAATCACTCTTAGCACCTGCAACCACAGGATGAATTAAAGTCGATCGCAAATCTTGCCTAATTTCCGATTTCAAATACTTGCGCTGCAAAACCTGCCATTTTTGCCAAGCCCCGTAGCGTTTTTGGGCTAGCAAACCAGCCAGTTTCGGCAACTCTTTTTGCAAATCGCGATCGACAAAATCTGTCATAAACTCCCCTAAAACTTCACAGTCTTGAATATCGCCCAAACATTCCTGAACAGCTTTTACATCTTCGACATAAACTTCATAAGTCTCCCCGTAAAAATCGCCAAACAGATTCATCAAATACCGAACCCGCTTAGCTTGCTTCCGCAAATCGTGCAGAATAGTTCCCTCCGCTGCTAACTTCTCTTCCACAGCCGACTCAGTCAAATCATCAGCAACTTTAACTTTGCCATCCTCATATTCGGTGCCCAGCAGCCAAGCTGGATGCAGGAAAAACTCACTGATTTGAGGTAACAGCAAATCTGGTACAACCTCGGCAATTGGCAAATGTTCGATCGCCCTAAACTGCGGTTTTTCTACCCAATTCTCGATCGACTCTTTCAGCGACTGGTAGCTTTTGTGTTCCAAAACAGCCCTCACCGCTTTCAAAGCCCGACGCCGCTGTTTGAGCAAACTCAACAAAGCTTCATCCAAAACTTCCTGTTCGTCAGCCGGCAAATTCGGGTAATATCCGTTTTGGAGACTTTCGAGCATCACATCCAAATCTCTGAGCCTTCCCAGAATCCGCCCCACCTTACCAATTTTGTGTTCAGAAGCTGCTTTTGGCAAGTCTAAAACCGGAGCAAAACCCGTTACAGCCGATCGCAAACGCCACATTCCGACTCGCATTTGATGAAGTTCTTCTGCATCTTTGTCTTTGATAACTTCAGCCTCGTGCCCTACTGCTTTGCGGAAATATTTCTCGATCGCACCCGAGGCTGCGTCTCCGAGAGTTTTGACTTCAGTTTTAACTTTTGCTGATGTTTTGACGTTCATGCTTGATTTTTTTAGGTTCTTGCTTGATGTAGAGTCCACTTTCGCGATCGACTTTAATTTTGATTTCAAAGCTTTTCTAATAAGGTGTTACATCCTAGCACACACTTTTCATTGATGAACCTCAGCATTAATAAATCTTAATGTAAAGTGCTTGACAACTTATCCAAAGTCAGCATTTACTAATTAATTTGCGATCGCGCGCTAATTTGAGCGACGCGGTTTCTGAGTATTTCTCGTTTTTCGTCGCAAATTTTTCTGAGAAACCGGGTTTCTTGTCCCCATAGGGAGGCCCTGTTAATGTCCTGTGCTTGACAATTTATACAAAATTAGCAATCTTCAATCTTCAATCTAAAAAATTTTCAATCTAAAATTTAAAATCTAAAATAAAATTTCCCTCCCCCACCCTTGGGCTAATAAAAATCTGATTTCTGGCGAGCTTGGACAAATAGGTTAAGATCGCTGCAAACCGAGATTTATTTACCAAAGAGAGAGAGAGGGTGCGATCGGGAAGACAAGTTTTAAAATTAAATCAAGTCCGCCCAGGTTGTCCGACTTCAAAGAGGCAGTTTAGCCTTTCCAGTCTTTCTCAGATTGTTCGAGTACGTAGGTTGCTACATCCTCGATTTGGTCGGGCTTCAAGCGGCCGCCGAAAGCAGGCATAGCATTTTTGCCCTTAGTTACCTGAGTCGTAATAGCTTCGATAGAATTCATGCCATACTTCTCAAGAGCGCCCTTTTTCAAGGTTTTCATTGCCATAACGACGTTGCCGCCACCGATGTGACAAGCAGAACAGTTGTTGCTGAAGATTTTAGCTCCTTTAGCAGCATCTCCAGCCAGAGCAGGGCTGCTGAAGCCGAAAGTGAAAATTGTGAACGCTAACAAGGCGATCGATAAGAGTCTTTTCAACGCAGTTCTCCTCTAATGGACACACAAAGGGTGATTCTTTAATTATTTTACCTGATTAAAACAGGCGCGATCGCGACTAGGCGATTGCTTTCTCCCGAGTAATTTACCACTTTTTGGCAGTGGCAGTTCAACTCTCAAAATTATCCACGCCCCAGCCCGGAGCTTTCTGAGCGGCCCGGATCACAAAAGCAGCCAAATTTTCAACCTCAGTCTGTGGCATCCAGCTTTCGGGTACTTGGCGGCACCAAAAAGTTTCCTCACTGCCGTCATAAGTCATCGGCTCTCTCAGGTATGACACCAAACTATTGATGTTGGTGCGGGGAGGCGTTGCCCCCTGGAGATCTGCCAAAGACAGAGATATCATCGGATCCGGCAAAGTTGCTCCTCCGACGTGGCAATTCATGCAATTTTGCTCGAACAACACCTTGCCCACAGACAAATCCTGAGCGGAAAACAACCGAGTGTTTCCCTCAGCGTCCAATTCTAGTGCTACAGGTTCCTTGGCTTGTAAATATCTATTCACGTAAGAATCGCCAGCAGCCAAAACAGGTTGAGGAGCCAGCAGCAGGAGCGGCAAAATAATTAACATCCCCAACAAAAAGCAGAGAAAAACACCACGATGCAGCATAAAGGCGTAGAAAAGTCAATAATCCACTAACATTTGCTCGTACAATCGAATTTTTTTTGTTGCGCTCTGACTTTCGTCAGTATCAACGAGTCCGCTATCTCAAGTCAGCGACTTCCACTCGGAAGAATCAATCAACCAGGGGTAAATTTGAGATTTCAGATTTTCGATAGAAAAACGGCGAGCCAGCAATCCTTGCCAAATCCCAGCCCCTCTCAATCCAAAATCCAAAATCTCAAATTTAAAATTGATTAGCGAGCGCCTTTGCCACCAGCCCACTGGCGGGAGATAATTTTCGGCTGCAACAGAATGTGACCGGCAATCGCGTACAAATCTTCATCCGAGAGATTTCTCATCTCAGCGAAAATATCCGCACTCTTCATGCTCGGATGCAGTTCCGAAATTTCTTGAAACCCGTCATAAGTCGTGGGATTTTTCATATAGTCCACGAGCGACTCAATATTATTGCGGGGTGGGTTGGCCAAAGCCAGAGTTTCCGGACTCAAATTGAGGTTCGGGTCAGTTTTTGTCATGCCCGCAGCGTGACATTGAGCACAAGTATTTTGGAACAGGCGTTTGCCTTGCTGGACTTGTTTGAGGCTCAGCACTACCGGAGCGCCCTTGTCATTTAAAGTTACAGTCCGAAGTTCAGGACTCAGTTCGACAGCCATTGCGCTGCTGACAAATAACTGAAATGTCAAGAATACAGCGGTCAGAGCAATGAAATATCTTTTAAGCATGGTTCTCCTTAAAAAAATCCGGCAAATTATTGAACGCTAAGAGAGTATAGCTGGCAAACAGATTTCTGTTCAAAATTCCTTTCTTTGGCGACAACTGGCGAAAGTTTGTGCAGCCATACCTTTAAAGGTAGAGGAATTTTGCGATCGATCTAATCTGCAATTCGTTTTGAGTCGCGCCTTTTTTCGAGAGCGGACATAATTGCCTTAACATCTTCCAAAGCCAAACGGGTTTGAGGGTGTTTGTAGGCAATTTCCAGCTCATCACACAAGCGGAGCACGTCTTCAACAGGGACGTTGAAGTCTTCTGCTATTTCTGCGATGGACAGGTCTGCAAAACCCATAATTTTCAGGTCGCTGACGGGTCAGAATTGAGTTGACGGCTATTGATTGAAAGGTGGACAATTTAACAAAGCGTTGTTAGCTGTCCTTTGTTAGTTTGTTCTGAGATTTTGTGCGATCGCCAGCTAACTAACCACTAACTAACACTAAGCATTTTTGCTCATCCAAACTTCAAACTCCATCAACTTCCAACCAATATCATCCCATTGCCGCGTCTTTATTATCAATAGGACTTGGGCGCGCAGGACTAAAAACCCCGTATCTGCGTGCATTTCTCGCTACCAAACTTCATGTTTTTCGTAGAAACCAGGGTTTTTGGGGAATTCCTCTGACATTTTCGTCTTTGGCGGACTCACCAACAGACGGGGCGATTTTCCATTTTTCGATTTGAGATTTACTCCACAGGTGTCTTATGGGGCTTGAACTTTGGTCGAAAATTTTGATCGGTTCGCCACAGGAGTCATCCGGCGCAGCAGCTTAGGGAGAAAGCTTGAAAGCGTGAGTCGGTGCCGCCACAGCGTGGTGGCTTTCGGTAGCATCGTGGGCGGGGAATTCCGAGTCTGCCAAGAAAGGCTGGGGCTGGTGGAGGCTGATGAGTCCAGCCAGAGTTTTCTTTAATTGAGTTCGGGGTACGATCAAGTCTACAAAACCGTGGGCGAAGGAGTATTCGGAAGTTTGATAATTTTCCGGCAGCTTTTCGCGCAGAGTTTGCTCGATTACCCGGCCCCCCGTAAAGGCTACTGTAGCTTTTGGCTCTGCAATTATAATGTCTCCCAACATGGCAAAACTAGCGGTGACGCCGCCGGTGGTCGGGTGGGTCAAAATTGGGATGTAAAGCAGTCTCGCTTCCCGGTGGCGTTCCAGAGCCCCGGAAATCTTAGCCATTTGCATGAGGCTGAGCATTCCTTCCTGCATTCTCGCACCGCCGGAAGCGCAGACAATGAGTACGGGTAAGCGTTCCCGTGTGGCGTGTTCGATGAGGCGAGTCAGTTTTTCTCCGACAACTGAGCCCATGCTGCCGCCGATGAACTGAAATTCCATGACTCCGAGGGCGACGGGCAAATTTTCGATTTTGCCGGTGCCTGTTTCTACGGCGTCTAGGTGGCCTGTTTTTTCTTGAAATTCTCTGAGTCGATCGCTATATTTTTTGCGATCGCGAAATTTCAGCGGATCGGTGGCCTGGAGATTTCCGTTAATGGGTGTCCAGGTATTGGGGTCGATCAACTGCTCGATGCGATCGTCACTGTAAACTCTGATATGATGCCCGCATTCCAAGCAAACCATTTGATTTGCTCGCAGGTCTTTGGTATAACTCAGGGCATCGCAAGCTGTGCATTTATTCCAAAGTCCGTCGGCAATTTCTCGTTCCGGCCGTTCTTGGGAGTTCGGTACTGATTTTCGTCGATTTGCAAACCAATCAAATAGAGACATTAAAAGTTGGGAATTGTTAACTGTTGACTGTTGACTGTTGACTGTTGACTGTTGACTGTTGACTGTTGACTGTTAACTGTTAACTGTTGACTGTTAACTGTTAGATTCGGGTTCCTCTTCAATCGGACTGATGAGGAGCGATGCTGTCTGCTGGTGTTCTGGAAGAACTTGCAGGGCTGTAGCACTTCCTGCCCCTAAATAAGATGCTATGCCTAAGTCAACAATCCGAGCTGGGATTTGATGAGCAGCGAGGATTTGCTGCATCAATTCCGCTTCCCAGCGAAAGCTAGTAGTTTTGACACTCCCCGCGCATGAATGCGGGGGATTCTTCTCTCAGCGAGCCAACTTACCCGAGTAGGTTTGCACCAACTAGAATAGAGGTCGGTTCTCCAGAAGCGTTGCTTGCGTCGAGCGCAAAGGTTCCGGTATGCCCTACCGTACCCAATCCTGAGTTAAGGATGTTAATACCAGCGTTGTGGTCGCGATCTAACTTACAGCCACATTGACAAATATGAGTGCGCGCAGACAATGACTTTTTCACAATGGAGCCGCAGCTAGAGCATTCTTGGGACGTGTAGGCAGGATTCACCGCAATAGTTGCCCGTTTAAATACCTTACCAAAATACTCTAGCCAAACTCGAAATTGATACCATCCAGCGTCATTAATTGACTTAGCTAGACAATGATTTTTAACTAGATTCTTAATCCGCAAATCTTCGTAGACCACTACATCGTTAGATGTGATTACGCACCGCGCCAGTTTGATAGCATGGTCTTTGCGTTGCCTACTTATTTTGAGGTGAACTCTAGCTAATTTGACTCTAGCTTTACGCCTATTTTTAGAGCCTTTGACTTTGCGAGAAACCAGTCTTTGCGACCGTTTCATCTTTTTTTCGCCAGTTCGGTAAAACCGAGGATTTTCAACCTTGTTGCCCAAGGAATCGGTATAAAAAGACTCTAACCCAACATCTAGACCGATAGTTTTATGAGTTGGTTGGATCTTTTCTTCTCGATCTATTTGGATGCAGAATTGAACGTAGTAGCCATCCGCACGCTTTACCAATCTCACCCGTTTAATCTGGTCTGGTTGATAGAAATTTAGGTCACGAGTGCCTTTCATTTTTAATCGACCAATCCCATTTTTATCGGTGAACGTTATCGATTTGCGATCGTCAGCTAGTTTCCATCCCGATGCTTTATATTCAACCGAGCGATTATCTTTCTGGAACTTTGGGTATCCTTTTTTGCCAGAAATCTTGGCTTTGCAGTTGTCATAAAAACGGGAGATTGCTGACCAAGCACGTTCTGTCGCTGCCTGACGGGCGGTTGAATTGAGTTTGTCCGCAAACGAAAACTCGCGAGCCAATACCGCACTTTGTTTGCTCAAGTCATACTTTCCTGTTTTCGGAGCGTCCATCCACAAACGAATGCACTTATTCCGAATAAACTGCACAGTACGAATTGCCTCGTCAATAGCTGCGAACTGCTCTAAATTTCCGTAGGTTTTGAACTCAAAAACTAGCATCGATTTACTTGGTCTTACGCTAACTACTATAGCGCAAAAATAATGAATAAACAAGGGCAATCTGAAGATTGTAGGCGACGGTCGTCGCAGCCGAGTTCATCGCCACGACGGTCGTCGGGGGGCTTTCCTCTCGCCTTTCGGTAAGTGTAATCCAAGGCACGGAATAATTTTACCAATTATTGAGACGATATTGCGGTCGATCGCGCTTTGTAAGGGCAGATCCCAAACCCTAATTCGGGAAAAAGAACTGCAAGTAAATAGATAAGATCGGTTCTCCCCAGAGAGCGGTAATGGCTGCACCGAGAGCCAGAAACGGGCCGAAGGGCATGGGTTGACGCCGATCGAGCAATCCGATCGCGATCGAAGAGCCACCAACCAAAGCCCCGGCTAAACAAGCGATAAATGCCGCTAGCAGCAAGAGTTTCCAGCCCAGCCAAGCTCCCATCAAGGCTGCTAATTTGGTATCGCCGCCACCCATAGCAGTCTGCCCGAAGCCGATCGATCCTGCAAGTCCGATCGCGTCAAACAGCCACAATCCGACAACTGCTCCCAAAATTCCGTCTAGTACCAGATAGTGCACGGAGTCGATCGGGTTAAATGTCGGCCACCAACCCTTGGCGATTTGGAAAACCAATCCGAGTATCAAGCCCGATCGAGTCAAAGAATTAGGCAAAGTCATTGTATCGCAGTCAATCAAAGACAAAGCCAACAGCCAGCTAAACAAAGTCCAAAACCCCAGTGTTTGCACGCTCACCCCAAACTGCCCATAGATGAGCAAAAACAGCAAACCCATGGCTGCTTCCACCAGGGGGTAGCGGGCAGAAATCCGACTGCGGCAGTGATTGCAGCGTCCCCGCAGCCACAGCCAACCGAAGACGGGTATATTTTCGTAAGTTCTGAGTTGATTTAAACATTTGGGACAGCGAGAAGGAGGATGTATCACCGACAAACCCGCAGGCAACCGATAGATTACCACATTTAGAAAGCTGCCGATCGCTGAGCCGATCGTAAAGACGATCGCGGTGACAAGGGAATTAAAGATTATTTCCATTGAGTTGTTATTTGTTGTTTGTTATTTGTTGTTTGTTATTTGTTGTTTGTTGTTTGTTGTTTGTTGTTTGTTATTTGTTATTTGTTGTTTGTTATTTGTTATTAGTCGTTAGATTGTGTTATGTAACCTTTGTAGATATCGAACCAAATTCTCTGATTTGGATGCGGACTAAAGTCCTCACTACGAACCTCTTTTTTATTGTGCGATGTGTTTTGATTTTAAGCTGTCACCAATTCCCAATTCCCAACTGTCAACTGTCAACTGTCAACTGTCAACTGTCAACTGCCTAATACATTTGAGATTCAATTTCGTCAAAAGTAACAAAACGTTCACCGGGCAACAAAACGGGATGCGAAGCAAAAATTAGCTGACCTCGATCGCTTCCTTGACTGACAACTACACCCGCCGGACGTTGCATTTGCTCGGAATGCACTTTCAAATACATACCATAGGCCGATCGAGCAACTCGGATCAAATCGGGAGCGATCAAGCTGTGACTTTGGGAAATTTCTATCTGGTGTTCTGAGTTGGGCTGGTATCGGGTCACGGGAAACTTATGATAATGGTAGAGGTCTAGCTATTGATGTTGGCTTGAGATCGATCGAACTTACCTTATTTTTTAAGAATAGACTAGGTGGAAATTAATACATTAACTTACAATCCTCCCTTGGCTGCGATCGAACTGCGACTCCGCGAGCTGCTTTCGGCTGAACTATACGCTGGTGCGTGGGTAGATCCGTCCCCCACGACGTTAATAGGGGTGTTCGAGCACCTGCGGAGTCTCCGCTACATCCTCCACGACTACGTGCCCAGGCCCGTGTCCGAATCTCCGGCCAACCCTGGGGAGGTTCGCTACCAATGGCAAACAGGCACTTTGCTATTCACAGATTTAGCTGGGTTTACGTCGCTGTTGGAAGCAAACACAGCCCAGGGGCGCAAGGGCGCTGAAACGCTGTTGGGGGTGATTAACGACTATTTTGCCTCAATGATTGAAATCGTCAGCAAGTCGGGGGGGGATTTGCTGGAGTTTACAGGAGATGCGCTGCTGGTGCAGTTTCTGGGAGGGATTGACCAAGAGGAGGATACAGCTAGGGCGGTGCGGGCGGGTTTGCGGATGCAGCGGGCGATGGCTAAATTTGCCAATATCGAAACGGCGCGGGGTGCTTTGTCTTTGAGGATGCGGGTGGGTATCCATTGCGGTCGCTATATTAGTGCTGATATCGGTACACCGCTGCGGATGGCTCACGTACTGCTGGGGCATTCAGTCCAGCAAGCCAAGCAGGCTGAGGGCTCTGGGACTGTGGGGCGGGTGTGTTTGACTGAAACTGCTAGTTCGTCTTTGGGGGAGCAATTTCGTTTTGAATCGTGGAAGCCCGGTTATTTGTTGGTGGCAGATGATTTCACGGACGATCGACTCGGAGAGTACGATATTACTTTGACTGGGCGGCGGATGCCAAGTTCGATATTGCTCGATCGCACGGTATCGGGTTTGGTGAGCGAAATCGAGGAAGCCGTGAAACGGGTTGAACCCCTTGCTAGTTATATTCCCAAAACCATCTTGAGACTGCTGGTTGAAAATGCCGACAGGCGGAAAATCCCGCCGGATTTTCCCGAACCGACGGTGATGTTTGTCAACTTGATCGGTTTACCGGAGTTGGTGGACAAAGCAACGCCAGCCGAGGAAGCTAATCTGGTACTGGGATGTTCTCGGGTGTTTGCGCTAATTGATGCTGTGGTGTCCGCGAAAGGGGGGGTGCTGCAAAAAGTAACGGCGCATTTGGATGGTTCGGATATATTGATTTATTTTGGTGTACCGGACGTTCATACCGACGATCCAAGTCGCGCGGCGAGTGCGGCGATCGCGATCCGGGATCTAATTGCCAGTTTACCTCCGATCGTTATCGGCGGTGAAAATGTGAAAGTAAGCTGTCAAATTGGGCTGTCTCGGGGCCCTGTGTTTGCTGCTGAGGTTGGGGAACCGCGAGGGCGCAGGGAGTTTAATATCCTCGGCGATACGGTGAATACGGCTGCTAGGCTGATGAGCAAGGCGGGGGAAAATGAAATTTTGATTGGCGAAAGGGTGTTTGAGTCGATCGGGCTAAACTTCGATTGCGAGGCTTTGGGAGCTGTTTCTTTGAAGGGCAAATCTGCTCTGACTCCGGCTTTTGTGTTGCACGGTTCAAAGGTGGAGAGGGGAAAAGGCAGCGTTTAAATAAATTTTAAGACCTAGGCAAGTGGTTTTATTGGCTACTCGCACAGACTAAACTCCGATCGATATTTCACTATGCCGCTGCAATCCTGCAAAGCATCTCTTTCTAACTCCAACACCATAAAAGCTTCATCAGGTACATCATATTCGCATCGCAACATCTTGCCACTAGCAGGAACGAACCCGAAACGCGAATAGAAATCGGGAGATCCGAGGACAACCACTGCGTGAAAGTGCGATCGGGCGCACTGTTTTAAACCTTCGCGGATCAGCAGCGATCCGATACCTTGCCGCTGATAGTTTGGTAGAACAGCGACTGGTGCCAAACCCAGAATTGACAAGGTGCTAGAACATTTTCCGGCGATGACAACCGGACTGAAGAAAATGTGTCCGACTGCTCGATCGGATTGTACCGCAACCAAGGAAAATGTAGATGCAATTCCCCGCAGGCGATCGACTAAGTTAGCCTCATTTTCTCGCCCGAATGCCACAATATTGACATTGCGAACAGTTGCTAAATCTTCGGGCTTTTCGGTACGGATATCCATAGCTAATATCAAGAGTGACAAATCAATGCAACGATAGTGGTAGGGTGTGTCGCCTTCGATAATATCCAAAAAACGGTGAAAAATCTATCGAGCGACGCACCAACGATATTGGTAGGGTGTGGATCCCTCGATAATATCCAAAAAACGGTGAAAAATCTATCGAGCGACGCACCAACGACAATATTTTATACAACAAACTCAACATCAATTATTTTATTACTCTTTGATATCCTTTCCGGTAGTTTGGGAATGATTTAACCACAGAGGACGCAGAGGACGCAGAGGGATAGAACAAAGAGATAAATAATTTATATTCTACCAAATTTTATCTAATTCAATCATATACTGTTTCTGGTAAATATTTTGTATTTTTACTTTTCTTGAATAAAACATATGATTATTTGTCACTAATTTTATGATTGCTATATTTTGGATATTAATAGCAAAAATGCTCTCTAAATATTGAGTTCCGAAGCTTCTTCCATTCTTGTTTAGAAACATCTGCACGAGTTTTATCGCCCGATGGATCGCGGATAGTCCAAATTGTGTCTGCAATGCGATCCTCTTCGAGGGCTCCGCTAACGAGCGATCGCCCGTGCTCGCGATAGTCGAAGTCCCAGAAAGCATCACCGGCGCAATCTCCTGGTGTAGCAATCATTTCGCGATCGACTGTACGGCGAATCGCATTCCATTCGCGGATGTAGATAGGAGAATCGTCCGATCGCAATTTACGGCCTCCTAATTGAGGATTAACCTTGTAGAAAAACCAATCCGTAAGATTATCCACGGCTTGAGTTCGTGATTCTAAATCCCGGGCTGTAGCACAGTCTAGATTTGGGCCGAGAAACATGGCAAAAGTTAACATACACACTGCGGAAAACTTCGAGATTGACTCGATCGAGCGCAATTTAATTAACATAGTGATGCGCTCCAGTGTTATAATCCACAATTAGAAAGAAACATCTCGCGTCGAATTGCTGACCATTCGCTGATACCAATTTTATCGTTTGTAGGAATTGGCTGTCCAGTCCGTTGAGGATGGCGGCTGTAAAAAATTGTATCTGCGAGGCGATCGTAAGTTTGTTCGTAGGTTTCGCCGTTAATTGTGGTGAATTCCCATCCTTTCTCTTGTGCCGAGACTCTCAAGCAGACTTCTTGTACCGACTTGACTCGCGGATCGATCGCCTCACGCAATCTCTGCCATTGACGGATATATTCGCGATCGTCCGTTTGGAGTTTGCGATTGTTTAGTTGAGAATTAACCCTGTAGAATAGGTAGTCTGTTAATCGATCGACGGCTTGTTCTCGCGATTCGGCTTTGGCTGGATTGGGGCCCAGGAGGAGAAGTGCGATCGCAAAAACACAAACCATTAATAATCTGGAGAGGGGTTTAATTGACAGCGACTTGACTAACATAGCAATTTGGCATTAATTCCTACTGATATCTCCACCATCTTAACCTGTACTTACGCAAGAGTCCAGAAAGCAGATTTTCATCAAAATACTTCGTTACAGTCCGTAAGTAGATGAGTGAGACAATACATAAGTATATCATTGCCAGCTCCTAGCGAAGCAATCGCAATCGCTATGATATCATTCCGATACTACCGGAAGTGATACAATTTTATGTTATTCCTGAAGTTCTGCTAATAACTGTTCCCCGAAAGGATGTTCTTGCAATTTCTCATATGTCAAATCTCCTTTGCTGATGCCTTCCCGCCACAATCCAACATAATTTTTCCAACACATGAGAACTTTAGGATGATTTTCTGGCAATTTGGTGCGAATAATTTCCACTGCATCAAAATACAGCGATTCCGCTTCCGAGTACCTTCCTTGGGATTTATAAAGTTCGGCTAAATTGTTGAGGTCAATGGCTAAACTAGGGTGGTCTTCAGGGAGTGATAGTCGGTATATTTCTAAGGCTTGTAAATATAGAGGTTCCGCTTCCGAGTACCTTCCTTGAGATTTATAAAGTAGGCGTTGCTGAACTAGGGTATGATAAAATGGTATCGGCTCAATAAGTAGGGGTAGCAGTTAATCTGGTTGCCAAGACAAGCCCAAAGGATAAAGAGCAGATTTTTAGCGAATAATAGTGGACAGAGAGGGGATGATTCCAAGTTGAGAAATTCGATCGCGCACATAATCAAAAAAACTGATTCCCAACTGACTAGTAGTAGCAACAAGAGACATAAAAGTATCCCAGGCCTGAGTACCCTCAATCGTTTGAGTTGCATAACTAATATTACGTCGCTGCACCTCCGGTTCTGGCAGCTAACTCAGCGGGATTATTGTGTAAAGGTAATTCAGGATGGTCTAAAACCCTCAGCAACTCTGATACTTTTGTCACAGTTAATTGTTTACGTTCATCCAACAATTCATAACCACTTGGGGTTTCAAAAAGCAGCAGAAATTTAGACATTAAAAGCAGTGAATCTTCAGGAATCTTAGCATCTTTATAAGCTCATATAGCAATCCTAAATCATTATCAAGGCTATGATATAATATATATGCAATACTTGATAGTGACAATAAAAAATGAATAAATTACAACTGCCACAAAAAGACATGGAAAAAGAAAAAGCTTCGTTAGAATATTTCATTAAAAGTGATCTCGATACAAGAGAACTTAAACGAGCAATAGCTGTAAAGATGGCGATGGTCGGTAAGTCCTACAATGAAATTAGCAAAATTTTAGGTGTTAGTGAATTTTTTGTCAGTCATTGGAAAAAACAATTTCAAACCAAAGGTGTCGCAGGGATTAAACTAGGACATAAAGGATCAAAAGGATATTTAACATCTTTACAAAAAACTGAAGTAATCGAATAGCCGGGGAATAAAAAATATTGGAATTTCGATGAGCTAGTTACTTATGTAGAGCGAGAGTTTGGTGTCACATATAAATCAAAGCAGAGCTACTATGAACTTTTATCGATGGCGAAAATTACCTGGAAAAGAACTCATAAAATAAATCCCAAATCGGATGATGATCTGGTGACCAAAAAGAGAGAAGAAATTAACAAAACTTTGTCCGAAAACAATACTGACATAGAATCTGGGAAAATAATAGTATTTTTTCTAGATGAATGTCATTTACTTCATGGGGATATCAATGGCTACGTTTGGGGTCGTTCTGATATACGAATTGAAGTCCCAATTACCAATCAAAAAAATAGACAAACTTATTTTGGCGCACTCAATTATCAAACCAAACAATTCCATGTTTAAGGCTATGAATCTGGCGATGAAAAATCAACAGTTGAATTCATAAAATACTTACAAAATAAATACAAAGGTCAGAGAATGATCTTGATTTGGGATGGAGCTAGTTATCACAGATATGGAGAATTTAAAGATTATTTATCATCAGTTAATGCTGATAAAGAACCTAAAAATTGGTCAATCACTTGTATTTTATTTGCTCCCAATGCTCCCGAACAAAATCCCGTTGAAGATATTTGGTTACAAGCTAAAAAATTTTTACGGAAGTATTGGTATTTATGTAAGTCTTTTAAAATCATCAAATTTTTGTTTGAGTTTTTCACCAAGGAACATAAATTTAGTTTCCCCAAAATCAATCAGTACACCTATACCACCGATACATAGAAAATTATTTAGGATTGCTATACCAACAAGCAAGTGAAAAATCAGGTAAAGAAATTGACCAATAAGCCGACAATGCGCTGGATATTTCAGATGTTTCAGGCGGTGCATTTAGTGACAATAAATGGAGCGAAGCAGGTCAGTAATTTAACCAAAGAACTTCAAGATATCTTCTTGCGACATTTAGGAGAGTATTGTTGTCAATACTATTTAATGTTTTCAAGTGAATAAAGATTGAGTTTGAAGTGTAGATATTTGTGAATAATTTTCATTAATTAGTCAAAATAATTTGCTTTTGGCATAAGATACCATGCTTAAAAAAATAATTAATCGCGATAAAAGGCAATGTGAATATGTGAGGAAAAGTCAATTATTTCAAATTACTTAATTTAGCTGAATTCAACAAGCTTCTGTAACGCTAACACTGCATAATTTCAGCCCAAAAGCGTTTGGCTTCCAAGTTTTGACAACTGATAAAAAAATCAGACCCACATCTGCGGAATGTGGGTTTTAAAATTATTCAGGCTTGGTTTCTGGCACAAGCTGCTGATCGCCAAAAATTATTTGGTGTTATTCCTATATCTGGAGATTCTCAAATCGATCGAGAAATCCTAATGGATACGAACAATCTTCGCTGTGGAGATAGCGGCCCAGGGCCTATACAGGGTCAAAACAAATTTGGCGAACCGCCGGAGGATTGTTTTACAGGCTGGGTTTTGTATCACAAGCCCAGCGGTTTTTACTACCGTCGTTTTGCTTGCCATACTTAATGCTGATTTTGAGAAAATTAGCATTAAGTATGGCGAGAAACCGGGTTTTGTGCGAAAATTATTCGTTGTCGCCAACAGGTTATATAAAAAATCCGGTTTCTTTGTTCTTGATTCGTAAGTAGTGTTTCAAAAATCATGCAACAGTCTTCCGTAGGGTGTGTCGCCCTGAAAAATATATCAATAAAAATCAACTTTTCGAGATTTAAAATAATAGTTATGTTTCTTTATCAAAAAATCAGATTTTTAGCGAATCATAAAAACAAATGGGACGAATGGATGCTGTCGCAGATTGCCACAATGGAAACAGGAAATGAAATCATGCCACCTTGGGTAATGTTTCCAGGAGAGGACGTTGGTTGGCGACAAGGTTATCAAGAAGCTTGGTTGCACGAAGTTTGGCTACCGTTTTGGTGG
This sequence comes from Microcoleus sp. CAWBG27, assembly GCF_020883145.1. Lineage (NCBI taxonomy): Bacteria > Bacillati > Cyanobacteriota > Cyanophyceae > Oscillatoriales > Microcoleaceae > Microcoleus > Microcoleus sp. CAWBG27. Next base: position 9,046 of record NZ_JAHREU010000059.1, on the reverse strand, counting down.
CGGTTGCTGGCTGGGGAGCGGGAAATTTATATTAACAAATGGAATATTCCGGCTTACTGGCGAGTTCGTATTAGCAACTATACAGAATAACCGGGCATTTGTTAAGAAATTCGAGATTTTGGGCTGCTGGCGATCGACTTATGATATATTTCTTAAACCTGAAAGTGGGAAAGTCCGGTGTAATTCCGGCGCTGTGCCGCAACTGTCAAAGCCAGAATGCCGATTTCAGGAGTTTATTTTACATTCCCTGCGTCGCACGGGGAGGAGTTTCTTTGTTGAGTTTGAGTGAATTACCGACTTGTCCGGGCTTATTTTCCGGTTCCAGAGCCCGAGACGGCGTTTTATCGAGAATGCGGATTCCGGGCGGAATTTTAAATGTACAGCAGTGTTGGTCGATCGCCAATTTTGTCGATCGCTACAGTAGTGGCTGTTTGCAAGTCACAAATCGGGCAAATTTACAAATCAGAGAATTGCACTCGCAAATTCCCCCGTCAATTTGGCAAGATTTACAGAAATTGGGATTAGCATCTCGCCGCGTTGAAGTCGATCCAATTCGCAATATAATGGCAAGTCCGACAGCAGGAATCGATCGCCAAAACTTACTGGATACTCGCCCGCTAGTTGCAGCTTGGGATAATTACCTGCAAACTCATCCTGAGTTATCGGAACTTTCCGCTAAATTCAGTATTGGCTTTGATGGCGGAGAATTAGTTTCTATCCGGAATTTCCGGAATGATATTTTATTAGTGGCAAAAAGGCGACAGCCAAATTCCGAAATTATTTTTAGTCTGCATTTCAATGGCGTCGATACAGGAATTATAATCGAAGAATCGCAATGTATTTTAGTATTAGCAAGCTTAACTAGCGCGTATCTTGAATACACTAAAAATCAGCCTAGAATCAATGGCAAGAAACCGCGTTTGCGTCATCTTCTTGCTGATTGGGGTACAGCAAAGTATCTAGAAAAAGTAGAGAAAAAATTGCCGTTTGCATTGCGTCAAGAGGCGATCGAACTTTTTCTAAAAGACATATCCAACAACTCTTGTGGAACAGGCATCCTGCCTGTCACGAGCGCACCCAACGGCAATCTCGGGATTCACAGTCAACGACAGTCCGGTTTCTCCTACATCGGCATTGCACTGCCCCTAGGCAAGCTAGAATCAAATCAACTGAGAAATTTGGCAAGTTTAGCCCAAAATCTAGGCGGAAGCACCCTAAGACTTACGCCGTGGCAAAATCTGCTGATTTCTGACATCCCCAACTCCCAGGTTTTCGAGGTCAAACAGCAAATCGCCGATTTAGGATTGCACTCATCTGCAACTCACCTAGATTCCTGCTTAGTTGCGTGCGCCGGTAGCAGCGGCTGTGCGTCAGCGGCGACAGATACTCAAAGTCACGCCCTAGCAATGGTGAGGGATTTAGCCCAAAAATGGACGATCGACCGATCGATCAATATACATTTCAGCGGCTGCGAAAAGTCCTGCGCCCAACACCAGCCTATTGACATCACCCTAGTAGGAATTCAGATTCAGCAGAAAGGCGAAACCATCGCAGGTTACAACATTTATGCAGGTAGAAAAGACTTGCCCTTTGGACGGCAAATCTTCCCAGCCGTCAGTGTAGCCGAGATGTCCAGTGCGATCGAGCGAATGTTGCGCGTCTACCAGCGGTTTCGAGAACCTCGCGAGTCATTTGGCGAATTTTGCGATCGGTGGGCGATCGACAAATTGCAGAAATTACTTAGCCCAGAAACTCATTAAAATAGACAAACTCTCATCATTTCCCCTTCTCTTTCTTCCTTCGCGCCCTAGCGCTGACGCGCGGCTTCGCCTAAAGCGCCTTCGCGGTTCATTAAAAAAAGCCATTCCACAAATCAAACAAACTTCCCATAATAACAATTTCAAATAAAGTTAAGTACAGTCTCCCAATGCCCAATGCCCAATGCCCAATGCCCAATTCCCAATTCCCAATTCCCAATTCCCAATTCCCAATTCCCAATTATCTTAATGATTGACTACATCCGAGACGGAACAGAAATCTACACCAAATCCTTCGCCACAATCCGCGCCGAAGCAGACTTATCAAACCTGCCGCCAGACTTAGAAACAGTTGCAGTGCGACTAATTCACAGTTGTGGAATGATCGATATCGTTAAAGACTTAGCAGCTTCCCCCCTTGCCGCCACCCACGGGCGCAAAGCCCTCGCAGCAGGCGCGCCAATTCTGTGCGATGCCAGGATGATAGCCGAAGGCATCACCCGCAAAAGGCTTCCCGCAGACAATCCAGTGATTTGCACCCTCTGGAATCCCGATGTACCGGAGTTGGCGCGGCAAATCGGCAATACTCGATCGGCAGCAGCACTCGATTTGTGGCTAGATAAGTTAGATGGTGCAGTTGTGGCGATCGGCAATGCCCCGACTGCTTTATTCCGATTGCTGGAAATGCTAGATGCCCGAGCCCCTAAACCGGCCTTAATTCTGGGTTTCCCGGTAGGATTTGTGGGGGCAGCCGAATCCAAAGCCGAACTCGCTACCAACAGTCGGGGAGTGCCATTTATCGCGCTACACGGGCGGCGAGGTGGCAGTGCAATGGCAACAGCAGCCGTGAATGCGTTAGCTAAAGAGGACGAACTATGACTAAGACTACTGGTAAATTGTACGGATTGGGCATCGGCCCTGGCGATCCGGAATTGATAACTTTGAAAGCTTATCGGATTTTGCAATCGGTGCCGGTGATTGCGTATCCGGCGATGGAAAATGGTAAGGTGCTCGCGCGTGCGATCGTCGCAGATTACTTGCGCCCGGAGCAAATTGAGATTCCGATGCCGCTACCTTTTAGTCCCACGCGATCGTCTCAACCGTATTACGATATTGCAGCCGAGAAAATTGCCACCCACCTCAGCGAAGGGCGGGATGTGGCGGTTTTGTGCGAGGGCGAGCCTTTTCTATACGGCTCGTTTATGTATTTATTTAACCGTTTGTCGGGAAAGTTTACTACGGAAGTTGTGCCGGGAATTTCTTCGACGATGGCGAGTGCGAGTGCCCTGGGAGTGCCACTGACTTATCGTAACGATGTGTTAAGTATTATGCCTGCGACGTTGGACGCTGATGTTTTGCGCGATCGACTGGCGCTGGTTGATGCTGCGGTGATTATTAAGCTGGGGAGGCACTTTGCGAAAGTTCGAGACGTGCTGATTGAGTTGGGACAATTCGATCGCGCACTATATATAGAACGCGCAACTATGCCGAATCAGTCCATTCGGGCGATCGGCGATGTCGATCCGGCCCAGGTTCCCTACTGGGCGTTGGTCATGATACCCAGCCAGCAAAAGTCTGTATCTTGACCTTATTCACTCTAGATGCTTGTCACAGTTTCCAAAACAAAATCACTAACACAGAGCTCAGCAACTAAATCTCTCCACAACAGCCGGGCAGCTTTACACGCAACTCGCGATCGTACTAACTTAACCGGCTGTTTCTGAGCTTTAGCCTCTAGGGCGTCGGTTCAGTATTAAGAGTTGACAAGAAAACAGATATATGGAATTACCCGGTCAATGAGTTAGACTCTACGCCCGGTTTAATTGGCAGAACCTTATCCATTCGAGCAATGACATGAAGATTATGGACAACAGCGACTCGCCGTAGATCGAAAAGATTTTTCCGCTGCCCGATATACCGAGCACGATTCCCCTGCCAATGGCCAATATGAGCCAAAGAGTGTTCAACTGTAGTACGTTTTCTCAATTCTTGGCGACCAATAGCAGTCGATTGACGTGCTCGCAACTCTTGCATTAACGCTTCATCAGGATGAATTGATACAGTCCGTCCTCTTTTACTATTTTTGCAACCAGCTCGGTGAGGACAAATTGCACATTCATTCTGAGGAAAAGTAATTGCTCAACCCCCTTGACAAGAAGACAAGATAGACATTAGATAAAGGAATGGAAAAACTACCCGACCTAAAACAACTATCGGACGAGGCAAAAGAAGCCTTGATAGTAGAGCTATGGGAGAAAATCCAAAAACTCAGTGCAATATTAGCCACCTACGAACCAAAACCAGAGCCAGAGCCATCTCCTAAAAAAACGAGCAAAAATTCTAGCACTCCACCCTCCAAAGGATTCAAGCCCAACATTAAGCAGTCGAAAATTGAAGGTAGCAAAAGACAAAGAAGCGTAGGAAGAGCAGGCGGGGGAAGAGAGCTACATCCTCATCCTGACCAAATAATCATCGCCCAAGTTAAAAATTGCCCCCAGTGTGGAGAGAAAGTCACCGCCGCCGCACAAAAATTGCAATCCGTCTACGAAAAAATCGAACTACCTCCAATTCGCCCCATTATCACCCGAATTGAACGTTATGGTGGTCAGTGTGCCTGCTGTCAAACCGAATATCTTGCGCCTGTACCATTGTCCATGGAACCAGGTTCACCATTTGGCAGTTCAATTCAAAGCTTAGTTACATATCTGCGTTACACTCATGCCATCAGTTACGAACGGCTATCGTCCATATTGGGATCTGTGTTTGGACTCAAGATATCTGAAGGAGCAATTGCCAACCTGTTGCAGAAGGTCAAAACCAGTTTAGACGATCAAGTAACTCAAATACTACAACGGCTGCGGCGGGCAAAATTAATTTGTTCAGATGAAACGAGTGCGAGAGTTAACGGACAGAATCAGTGGGAGTGGGTGTTTCAGAACCAGGACGTTTGTTTGCACGTCATCCGCCCCAGCCGAGCCAGTGGAGTAATGTACGAAGTTCTAGGAGAACATCGTCCCGATATTTGGGTGTCAGATTTATTTAGCGCTCAAAAAAATCAAAGAGCACCACAATGGCAAGTGTGTTTAGCTCATCAATTGCGGGACTGTCAATATGCAATTGACGCTGGGGACAGGATTTTTGCCCCAGCGATGAAGAGGTTATTATTAAGGGCTTTTATCATCCATCGACGACGAGAAAAAATCGATGATGCCAGACTCAAGCGATATCGAGACAATTTACAGGAAAGATTAACCGGGATCTTAAATTTAGCGCCACATCATCCGGATGGTATCCGGTTACGAAAACGCTATGGCGGGCTAATTGACAATTTATTTCTATTTCTGGAAGATGCGGGAATTCCACCAACGAATAATAGTAGTGAACAGGCGATTAGGATGAGCGTGATATTTCGCCGTGTGACTAATGGCTTTCGTTCGGAATGGGGCAGAGATTTGTTTGCAGCAGTTCGTTCGGTTGTTAATACTGGCAAGCGTCAGGGTTTAACTGCTTATCAATCTATTCAACAAGCTCTCTCTATTGATGGCTCCATTTTTTCCCCTAGTTGAGCAATTACGAGGAAAATGAACAGTTTTCCCCGGTTGAAATGGGATACTTACCTGATTGGGACAGCTAATTAGGGCTTGCTGAAAAAGTCAGAAAACAGCATTTAGAAAGATGAGTGAATTTGAGAGCGCCTCGGCAATATAAGTTTTGTTAATTTTTGTGATGGTGAAACATAGCTTTTGCCAATGATTTAAGCCAAAAAACATCCCCAAAGGTTTTTGTTATGAAATAGACCGAAAAAAAGCCAAAAAGCCTGCCTTAGCAGGGCAGAAAGATTCATCACCAGAAAAGTTATAGCGATGCTTGTTTCAGAAGTATTATTAAGTTTAGCCATCACTCTACCAAGGCTAAATCTTCTTTTAGCTTCTCCAAATTTCCCCTCAATTAAGTTACGAATTTTTTCGTCTGATTGAGCTTGTTTTTTGATTGCTTTGCTCGGATTTTTGGGAGGTCTTCCTCCTAGACGAACACCGCTCATTCTAATGCCGAGTTCTTTGCACCAAGCTCTATTTTCTTTGGTTCGATATATCTGATCTACATGAATTGATTCAGGATAAAATCCGGTAAATTGTTTAAAGGCTTCTACTTGTCTTTTAAGGTCTCCTGATTCGTTGAAGTTATCCCAACTAATTCGGTCTAAAAATACGTAACCCTGGAGACAACTGGCTGACAGTTTTGCCCCAAATTCAACGGATTTCCCAGCTTTCCCTCTGATTATAGGGCGGATATGTGGTTGCTTTAAACTTACAATTCTGTCGGAAATACTATGTTCTTTCTTTTCATACATTGACAACTGTTGGCGGTAGACTTCTGTCACTACTAATAGCATTCTATAATGAGATTTGGTTAATAACTGTAGCTCACCCATTCGCTCTATGCTAGCCAAATTTCTTTGGATGTATTGCAGTTGTTTTTTAATGGCTTTTCTTCTTGATTTTCTTCGTGGCTTTTTTTGTTTTGCTATGGTTAGGTATTCTTTTCTGGCTCTGTTTCGATATGTCAAGGGCTTTTTTTTTCGGTGATTTAGTTTGATTGTGTAGACTATCTATGATTTTTTCAGTATGTTCTCTGGCTTGATTTAATAGTCCTAAGTCGGTCGGATATTTAATGTCGGCTGGCGCACAGGTTGCATCTAATATTAATTTTCCTTGATTTTTAGGTTCACTTCTTTCTGATGACTTTTTTTCTACTTCCTCTCCTTGTACTTGAGTATGGTCCTTGACCATTTTTTCATTGATTTTATTTACTAGATTGACTCCTATTCTTTTCCGAAAATAAACGAGCATGGATGAGTCAAATGGTGCCTCATTACTATAGCCACTCAGACCTAGGAAGTATTGTAGGTATGGGTTTTCTCTTATTTGTTCTACTGTTTCTGCATCGCTAATTCCTAACCTTTCTTTAATTATTAATGCCCCCAATGCCATACGAAAGGATTTCGCGGGGGCTCCCGTTGAACAGGTGAAATTTTGGGCATATTCATCTTCAAATTCAGCCCAGGGAATTATTTTTGCCATGATTACCCAACGATTATTCTCTGATAATTGTCCCTCGAAGGGTAGATCAAAGTTGGAAGGTTCTTTTGGGGTTGGGTCAAGTTTTCGGTACATGAAGGAAAGTGATGCTGTGCATGGCTTTTGACTAATTTTAGCTCATAGTCTTACACATTGTCAGTGCCGAACGCGAGTCAAAGCCTTTTCAGGTAAGGGTTTTATGCTTATTCAGCAAGCCCTAATTAAATGCGTATCCCAGTCAAGGAAAAAAGAATTTTTATCAAACCGTCCAGAATTTTTGATCGGCCACGCCTTGCAACCCAGATTCCGCACCCTCAACTGGCACATAGGGGGATTGAGGGAGTAAAAGTGAATCATCCGAGACAAAAATGAGTAGAAATACTCAACTATCTCGGTGACTCAACATCACCCAGTAGTCCATTCTGGAAAATTGACGTGAGGGCGTGAGTCCTATCTGATGTAAGTTAAAATTGCGCTCATTACAAACCAAGTTTATTACCTCATGGTTGCCCGATCGATCACGAAAAAGCGTTAATTACGATCGGGAGCATCCCGGTTTTGTAAATATCCGAATAACAATAGTCCGGACAGTTTTCAATGACCAACGGTAGAATGATGGTTATGGGTTCCAGCCTCTGTGAAATATTAACGGTAGAATGAGGCTTTGGGTCGCTGCTCAAAAAACTGTCTGGGGTATTGGAATAAGTGTAAAATAGTTAAAATCAATAAAAGCATCAAAAAAAGTCGAGAAAAAGAGCCATGACCCCTGAAGAACAAGAGCGGTTGGAATCCTGTGCGGCAGAAATTGCTAAAATTTGGCATAACAATACACCCCCAAGTGAACTGACCAGTCTGGAAAATATGGAAAAACATCTCAGGCAACAATGGCTTGAAACATTGGGCCCACAAATCGGTTTTTTTTTATCAAAGAAGCAACAGGAACACAACAAGGACGACCCCGCACAGTAAAAAGCTGTATAGGTGAACTAAGAATTACTGAAAAACAGGCCGAAAAATTAGAGGTCAAGAAATCTACTCGATTATCTCCATTATTTGAAAAATGCTGTTTGCGTCAAATAGCTAATGTTTCCTACTTCAAGGCAGCCCAAGAAATGGAAGTTCAGACAGGAGTAAAGATAGGACACACTTGTTTACACCGATTGGTAGAAAAACAAGAATGGTCAGAACCTCATGCCAAAACAGAGGTCAAAGAAACAAGCATAGATGGAGGGAAAGTCCGTCTCAGAGGGAAGTTGGGCGAAGGCTCTCATTGGCAAGATTATAAGGCAGTGCGGTTGCATGAAAGTTATCATGGGGCTTTTTATCAAGAGAATGAAGAGTTAATTAACTATATAAACCATCAGCCATTAGCCGATATATTAACTTGCTTGGGTGATGGACATGATGGAATATGGAATATTATCAGCGAGTTAAATCCTGGTAAAAGCCGACGAGAAATATTAGATTGGTATCATTTAATAGAAAATTTATATAAAGTGGGAGGGTCATTGAAATCTCTAGCCAAAGCCAAGAATTTTTTGTGGGAAGGCCAGGTAGAATCCACCCTAAATTTATTTAAAAATTGTCGCAGGAAAACCGCCAAAAACTTTTGTAAATATCTAGAAAAGCATCGTTCTAGAATTGTTAACTATGACCAATTATCATCAGACAAGATTTGTTCCATAGGCTCGGGAGCGGTGGAATCGACTGTCAAACAAATAGATAGAAGGTTGAAAATTTCGGGAGCTCAATGGTTGAAAAAGAATGTCATAACAAGATGCTAAAACTTCGTTGTGCTTACCTTAACGACCTCTTGGCTATTTGAGGCTTTTGCAAAACCGGGATGCTCCCATTACGATCGCTCTTCCGTAACCAATCATCACCAAAAATAGTGTAAACTGGCGATCGCGATCAACGCTCAAATCAGGATTCAGCGGCCCATGCAGAAAGCATCTGAAATGAAAGTAGAAAACCTAGATCATCTCGGCTTGATAGCCGGTCTAATTGATGAAATAGGAATTGTCCAAAAAATCAATGAATTAGTAGGCGAACAACCGGGCGAAATAGTCAGTCCCGGCCGAGTAGTGGCTCTTCTGGCTTTTTGGTGAAAAGTGTATAATGAGATACTACTAATTGATTTCTACCGTATGGATCTTCATCTTGACAGACTGCTTAATCTACCCGATGTTACTGTTGAAAGTTGCATCCAAT